>JANMYF010000161.1:0-1756 GCA_031381685.1 Acidimicrobiia bacterium | reverse complement strand
CCTTCTTGTGCTTGATCGTTGCCCATTTGCTGTGGCCGGACATGTGAACTCCTGAGAGGTCGAGGCGTCGGATCAGACCGACGCGAAGGCAAGGGTGAGGAACAGTTCGTGGATGCGAGTGTCAGACGTGAGCTCGGGATGAAACGACGCACACAGGATCTGGCCATGGTCGCCGCCGCGGACGAGCACGGGCGTTCCGTCGTGCGAGGCGAGCACCTCGACCCCGTCGCCGAGGGATTCGAGCTTGGGCGCCCGGATGAACACCGCTCGGAACGGCGCGTCGAGGCCGGTGACGTCGAGGTCCGCCTCGAAGGAATCGACCTGTCGGCCATAGCCGTTGCGCCGAACCGTAATGTCGATCGCTCCGAAGGTCCGCTGGTCAGCGCGACCGTCGACGACTTGGCGAGCGAGCAGGATCATGCCGGCGCACGTGCCGAAGACCGGCAGACCATCGGCCAAACGAGTCTGCAGGGCTTCGTAGAGCCCACTCGTTCCGAGCAGCCGCGACATCGTGGTCGATTCCCCGCCGGGCATGGCCAACGCAGCGACTTGGCCGAGTTGGGCCGGTGTGCGCACGTCGACGATCTCGCAACCGAGCCTGGTGAGCGCTACCCGATGCTCGGCGAACGCCCCCTGGAGGGCGAGCACGCCGACGCGGCGACCGTGCCACGTACTCTCGCTGCGGTCGACCGGTGCGAGCTGGTCAGCGTGTGGACGGAGCCAGCCGCCGGGCGCGAGATCTGACGGACGTGCGGCGACACCCACCTGGGGGCCTCGAGTCGTCAGCAGAGCGGTTCGGCATGGGGGTACAAGGTTACGCGCAAACGATGGGCCCGCGTGGGCGAACCCTGGGAGCTACCAGCCGCGTTCGGCGTACTTGACCTCGAGCTTGCCAATCTCGAGTCCGGGCATGAGGTGGCCGAGACCACGGGACACCTTGGCCAGGATGGACGGGTCCTGGAAGTGGGTCGTGGCTTCCACGATGGCTTTTCCGACCGTGGACGGGTCTTCGGACTCGAAGATGCCCGAACCGACGAACACCGCTTCGGCGCCGAGCTGCATGCACAGCGCCGCGTCGGCCGGGGTGGCGATGCCGCCCGCAGAGAACAGCGGAACCGGCAACTTGCCGGTCTCGGCGATCTCGGCGACGAGCTCGTAGGGGGCGCGCAACTCCTTGGCCCAGGCGAAGAGCTCTGGACCGTCGGCGAGGGTGATCTTCTTGATGTCGCCGGTGATCTGGCGCATGTGGCGGACCGCCTCGACGATGTTGCCGGTGCCGGCCTCGCCCTTCGAGCGGATCATGCAGGCGCCTTCGGAGATCCGCCGCAGCGCCTCGCCGAGGTTGGTTGCGCCGCAAACGAACGGCGCAGTGAAGAGCCACTTGTCGATGTGGTGAACCTCGTCGGCCGGGGTCAGCACTTCGGACTCGTCGATGTAGTCGACGCCGAGCGACTGGAGGATCTGGGCCTCGACGAAGTGACCGATCCGGACCTTGGCCATCACTGGGATGGTCGTGACCGCCTTGATCTCCTCGATCATCTGCGGATCGCTCATTCGGGCGACTCCGCCGTCACGTCGGATGCGCGAGGGGATGCGCTCGAGTGCCATGACGGCCGTGGCGCCGGCGTCCTCGGCGATCTTTGCCTGCTCGACGTTCATCACGTCCATGATCACGCCGCCCTTGAGCATCTCGGCGAGACCACGCTTCACACGGGCGGTACCAACGGAACGGGACTGATCAGCCATGTCATCAAGT
>JANMYF010000160.1:0-10641 GCA_031381685.1 Acidimicrobiia bacterium | reverse complement strand
AGTCCGACCTCCGCATCGGTGCTTCCGGCCGTCATGTCCTCGCCCTGATCGGAACCGACGCCGGCCGGTACCCCTACGGCACGTCGCTGCTCGTGGAGGGCCCGGAGGAGACGCTCCTCATCGATCCGTCGCTGGCGATCTTGGAGCGGGGCGGCGTCCCGGCGTCCCGGGTCGATCGCATGCTCGTCAGCCACGCCCACGAAGATCATCTGGCCGGCTGTCACCGTTTTCCCGATGCCGCGCTCCACGCCCACCATCACGATGTCGGCGCGTTGCGTTCGCTCGATGCGCTCGTCGAGGTCTACGGCATGGACGAGGCCGCCTCTGCGGTCTGGGCACCACAGCTCGTGGAGAACTTCCACTACGAGCCGCGGCTCGACGCGTCCGGCTTCGACGACGGCCACACCTTCGACCTCGGCGGCGGGCTGCGCGTCGAAGTCGTCCACCTGCCCGGCCACACCCGCGGACACTGTGCGTTCCTCGTCGAGCCCGAGGGCGTCCTCTTTGTCGCCGACATCGATTTGTCCGCCTTCGGGCCGTACTACGGCGATCACTGGTCCGACCTCGAGGACTTCGAGCGCTCCTTGGCGCGCGTCCGCGAGATCGATGCCCGCTGGTATGTCACGTTTCACCACAAGGGCATCGTCGAAGGCGCCGACGAGTTCCGCCGCCAGGTCGACGCCTTCGGCGCGGTGGTCGGTGCCCGCGAGGCGCGCCTGCTCGAGTTCCTCGCCGAGCCGCGCACGATCGACGAGGTCGTCGCCCACCGTTTCATCTATCGGCCCGGCGTCGAGTTGGTGTGGGCGGACAACGTGGAGCGGCGCTCCATGACGATGCACATCAACCGACTGCTCCGCGACGGGGGTGTGGCGGAGACCGAACCCGGCCGATACCGCACGGCGTAGTTCCGCCGAGGTAGCAGCCGTTGCCTCCTAGCGTCGACGGGATGCGAACCGTCCTGATCCTCGGAGACCAGTGCCATCGCTCCGTCGCATCGCTCGCCGGCTGCACAGCCGACGACACGCGGGTCCTCTTCGTCACCAGCACGTCGTATCTCGGAGCCAAACGCTGGCATCGGCAACGGCTCCACGTGGTCCTGGCGTCGATGCGCCGATTCGCCCGGGAACTCCGCTCCGAGGGCTTCGAGGTCGACGAGCGGATCGCCACCACCCAGTCGGAGGGCCTGGAGGCTCATCGACGCGAGTTCGCACCAACGCACATGAGGGCCATGGTGCCGATGTCGTTCCGCGGCCGTGCGTTCGTCGAAGCCAGCTGTGACGAAGTCGTCGCCAACGATCAGTTCCTGTGCAGCTACGACGACTTCGCCGCGTGGACGACGACGCGCAAGGGCCGTTTGAAGATGGAGGACTTCTACCGCTGGCAGCGGTTGCGGCTCGACGTGCTCATCGACCCCGACGGCGAGCCGACCGGTGGCCGGTGGAACTACGACGATGAGAATCGTCAGCCGCCGCCGAAGGACGGACGTGCGTGGCCTAGTCCGGAGACGTTTCCTCTGGACGACATCGACGATGAGGTACGCGCGCTTATCGATGTCCATGCACCGCAGGCGTTCGGCGCGCCGTGGTCGGGCCTGTGGCCCACCTCAACTGCACAGGCGCACGCCCGACTTCGGCGCGTCATCGACGACGTCCTCCCCCACTTCGGTCCGCATGAAGACGCAATGCTCGCGGGCAACTGGCATCTGGCCCATACGCTGCTGAGCTCGTCGCTCAACCTCGGCCTCCTGCGTCCGGACACGGTCGTCGACGCGGCACTGGCCGCTTATCGGGCCGGCCGCATCCCGATTGCGTCGGCGGAGGGATTCATCCGACAGGTCATCGGGTGGCGGGAATACGTGTGGGGCCTCTACTGGCTGTGGATGCCGGAGTTCGCCGGCTGGAATTCCCTCGGTGCGACCCGACCGGTGCCTCCCTCCTTCCTCGGTGAGCCGACGAAGATGCGATGCGTGTCCGCCTGCATCGAGGAGCTCGACGCCCACGCATACACCCATCACATCCAGCGTCTCATGGTGCTCGGCAACTGGGCCCTGCTCACCGGCGTCGATCCGCAGGCCATGACGGAGTGGATGTGGGCGTCCTTCGTCGACGCCGCCGAGTGGGTCATGGTCCCGAACGTGATCGGCATGACGCTCCACGCCGACGCCGGGCGGATGGCCACGAAGCCCTACGCCGCGGGGGGTTCCTACATCTCGAAGATGAGCGACTACTGCACAGGATGCTCGTACGACCCGAAGAAGCGGACGGGTCCCACGGCATGCCCGTTCACCACCCTGTACTGGGACTTCCTCGCCCGCCACGAGACCACGTTCGCCCGGAACAACCGGATGGCCCAGCAGTACGCCGGCATGCGTCGCCTGGCCGACCTCGACGTCGTGCGGGCGCGTGCATCCGAGGTGGTCGACGAATGAGCCGACAGACTGGACCGGTGCGCAGACAGCTCGTGGTCAATCTGTCGGCGCTCATGGAGAAGCCGACCGGTTTGAGCGTCTACGCCCAGAACGTCGTGCCGTACCTCGAAGAGCTCGACCCGATCGTGCTGATACGTGAGTCGCTGATCGCGTCGTGGGCGACAAAGCATCCCGGTCTTCGGCTCGAACCCATCCGCAACGACCTGAGCGCCGACAGCGGAGCGAAGGGCCACGCCCGACGACTCGCGTGGGTCGAGACCGTCTTGGCAGCGCGGCTGCGCAAGATCACGGACCCGGTGCTCTTCTCCCCCGTCCCGGAGGCTCCGCTCCTCCGCCGTGTCCCGACGGTGGTGACGGTGTTCGACTTCATCCCGCGGCTGTTCTACCCGCGATCGCATCCGCTTCATCAGTACACGCGTCGCTACGTGCCGCGAGTTCTTCGGTCGGCCACGAGGGTCATCAGCATCTCCGAAGCGACGGCAGCGGATGCGGTTCGCTTCGGGAGGATCCCCCGGTCGAAGATCGACGTCACTCCCCTCGCGTGCGACACCGATCACTTCCGGCCGCTGGGTCACGAACGCAAGCCGTACTTCTTGTACCTCGGCCGATACGCGTCGTACAAGAACATCGAGTTCGCCCTGCGGGGATTCACCGAAGCAGCCATCGCCGGATACGAGTTCTGGATGGCGGGCCCACCCGACCCGGGTTTTGACGAACTGTTGCGGGAGTTCCGCGACCGGCGCGGCCTCGCCGTCCGCTTCATCCCATATCCGTCCTACGAGGACCTGACCGTACTCCTCAACGAAGCCACGGCGCTCGTGTTCCCGAGCAGGTACGAAGGCTTCGGACTCCCCATTCTCGAGGCGATGGCGTGCGGCACCCCGGTGATCACCTCGAACGTGTCGGCGATGCCCGAGGTAGCCGGTGACGCGGCGATCCTCCTCGATCCCGACGACGTAGGCGCGCTGACGAACGCCTTGGTGTCGATCGCTGCCGACCCTCTTCTTGCGTCGTCGCTCGGCGCAGGCGGTCTGGCCCACGCCCGGGGCTTCTCCTGGAAACTGACCGGGAACACCACGGTAAGGACGATACAAACGCAGCTGAACTGACGTTCCATCGGCGGCCCGACGTCCTCAAGCTGGAGGCCCGATAGGCCGAAAGAACTACCGAGTCGCAGAAAGACACTGCTCCCTCGTTCAACCGAACGCGCCGCTGACACCCGGAACGGACAACTCGCTTGACGTCGCACCCGACTGCCGTAGTGATCGTGAACTTCCGGACCCCCGAGCTGAGTGTCCATGCGGCTTCATCAACGCTTGCCGACCCGGACGTGATCGAAGTCATCGTCGTGGAGAACGGCTCGGGAGACGGCAGCGCGGAGTTGTTGGCGGCGACCCTTCCACGTGATCCTCGCGTCACCTTGGTCACCAGTCCGACAAATCTCGGATTCGGCAAAGCCAACAACCTCGGTGTCGAACAGGCAACTGCGCCCTTTCTCTTCTTGCTGAACAGTGACGCGAAGCTTCACTCGGGCAGCGTTCGGAGACTCGGCGAGGCGTTGGAGGCAGAGCCTCCTTGTTCGATCATCGCACCGGAGATCCGGACATCGCCCGGTGGTGAGCTGCAGATCGACGCCGCCGGGTGGTTCCCGAGCGCCGTGAACGTCACTACCGGTCGGGTGTCACGTCCGGGCGACTCGTCCTCGCCGGACTGGGTCTCCGGCTGCGCAATGTTCCTGCGGCGAGACGGGTACCGGACCCTCGGCGGCTTTGACCCCGTGTTCTTCATGTACCTCGAAGACGTCCACCTCTGCTGGAAGGCCCGGCGGGCCGGCGGCACGGTTCGGATCGAGCGAACGGTGAAGGTAACCCACCTCGGAGGCGCGAGCTATCGGAGCGCAGCACGAACACCGAAGCCCGAGTACGCCCGGTCACACGATCTCTATCTGCAGAAGACCGGCGCATCGTGGGCAACTCGCGCGCTCGTCCGCTCCATGCGAGCGGCGCGGAACACGGTTCACCGGGCCGGGACCCGATTGGCGCCCCAGCAATGAAGGTCGGGGTGGTCGTCGTCGCGTACAACCCCGAGCCTGAGGTCGCCGCCAACCTCCGAGCCCTCGACGACCATGCGTCGCTCATGGTGATCGACAACAGCACCACGGCCAGTGAGAGTCTCCGAGCCGCAACCGAGGAGATGGGAGGGACGTACATCCTTGCGGGTCAGAACCTCGGGATCAGCCGAGCGCTGAACCGGGGTTTCGAGGAACTTCGCCGACAGGACCCGGAGGTGGACGCGTTCCTCTGCTTCGATCAGGACAGCCAGGTCCAGAGTGGGTTCATCTCGACGATGGTCGCGCACTACGAAGCCCTGATCGGCGAGAACCCGAGAGTGGCCTGGCTCGGCCCTCGCTACGTCGATTCATCGAGCGCTCGGCCGCTCGATCGAAGCGGAGACGGCGCCGAGGTCGTCGAGCGAGCGACCCTTTTCACGTCCGGTCTGTTTCTTCCGGCGAAGACCCTCGACGCGGTCGGGCCGTTTGACCCGAGCTACTTCGTCGACCATGCGGACAGTGAGATCTGCCTCCGCGCCCGCGCCATGGGGTTGCAGAACTTTCAAGTTCCGGCAGCGCGCCTGAACCATCGGCTCGGTGCAACAACGTTCCACCGATTGGGCCGAAGAACCGTCCGGACGACGAACCACCCACCGGACCGGCTGAAGTCCATGACCGCGAACAGGCTTCGACTCTGGAGCACGTACTGGTTGACCGATCGACGATGGATCCTTGGCACCGACGTCCCTGGATTCCTCCAGGATGTCCTCAAACTGGTCCTTTTCGAAAGGAATCGGATTGCCAAGCTCAGGGCGATCGCTGCAGGTCTCACGCAAAGCAAACGGACCCGCGACTCGGTGCGACCCCAGGTCTCGACGTAGTGGTCCCCAGATGGCGCAGACCTCGCCCATGATCATCGAGCCGGCCGCTCCGAAAGAGGCTCCGGTTACGCAACCGAAGTCCGAACGACGTACCTACGTCGTCGACTCGGTAGCGAACACTGTTCGATCCCTCGCCGTAGCACTGGCCGTCCTCATCACCAATCCCTGGATCATCCGGACGCTCGGCGAGGAGAGGTACTCGATCTGGGTGCTCGCACTTTCGATCGGCGCGTACGTTCCTTTCGCCGAATCGGGTATCGGCACTTCGGTCGTCCGCTATGTCGCGCCTGACGGTTCCGGCACGTCGTCGGAAACGCGGTCCTTTCTTGCGAACGCGTTCGTGTTCGCATCGCTCGCCGGCCTGGTCGTCGTGACGATCGTCGGCGGTCTCGTCGCCGGCACCACTCTGTTGTTCGGCAAAGCCCCTGCGGTGAGCCACGCTGACCTGCGCGTCGCCTCAGCCCTGTGCATCGGAGCCGGATTCCTCGGGCTTTGGAGCAGCGTGGCGAACGGGTACTTCTCGGCCCGGCACCAGACATCGACGTCGGCGAGCATCTCGATCGCGATCACCGTGGTGAATGTCTCGGGTGTGATCTTCGCATGTCAGCGGTTCGGCACGGCGATCGCGCTCGGCGTCGTGACCGCGGCCGTAGCGACGCTCCAAGCGGGAAGTCTCGGCTGGACGGTGATTCGTCGATCGGGGCTTCGGCTCTCCGATGTCCGCATACGACGGGACAAGCTCCGAGCGATCTTCTCGCATTGCCTCGGCACCGGATGGTGGAGTCTCGCGGCGTTGCTGATCACGGGCTTGGATCTCGTGATCGTCGCTCGTGTCGATTTCCCACATGTCGGGGCGTACGCAATTGCGGCACGGCTCGTGCTGCTCGTGCTCACGCTGGTGGGGGCCGCCACCGCTCCGATCATGGCCGTTGCCGCACGGGCGGCAGCATCCGGAGATTCCGAGAGAGTCTCGGTTCTGCTTCTTCGTAGCTCACGACTCGTGAATTGCGGGAACGCCGTGTTGACGTGCGGATTGTTCGTCTCCGCTCCACTCGTCATCCGGCTGTTCGCCGGGAGTGCGTACGTCGATGCCGCGTCGACGATCCTTCGCATTCTGCTCATCGGCAACTTCATCCGACAGACCGGTGGGATCCTCGGCGTTGTCATGGTCGCGACCGGTGAGCACCGAAAGGCGTTTCTTCCGCCAATCATCGAGGGCCTCGTCAACGCCGGAGTCAGCATTGGCCTCGGGGCGGCAATCGGAGCCAACGGTGTCGCTGTCGGGACCGCAGTGGGCGCGGCGGTGACCATCGTCCTCTACAACGTGCTGGTGTTCGCCAGGTTCGAGGCGTTCTCGCTGCGGTCGAGAGACTTCTTCCTCACGTGTGTCGGCCCAGCCGTTCTGGTGCTGTCGCCGGCGTTCGTCGCTCTTCCCTTCGCCCAGTCGTCAGGCCTCTTCTCGAGCGCGCTCATCACCTCGGCTGCGCTCTCCGCGTCCCTCGCCCTCGGATGGCGATTCGGACTCACCAGCGAAGATCGGACGCAGATTCGTCACTTCACGACCCCGCGCCGCAACACGAGGTAGCGCGTTCTTCGACGCAGTTCGGAACGCTCAGGCGCGACGCATGACCCGCGCCGGGACTCCAGCCACCGTGACACCGTCGGGGACGTCGCGAACGACAACCGCACCGGCACCCACGACTACGTCGGCGCCTATCGAGACCCTGGGCAGGACCGTCGCTCCCGCTCCCACGAATGAGCGGGCACCCACCCGGACGAGGCCGGTGAGTACCGCTCCGGGACCGATGTGCACGCCGTCTCCGATCTCACACTCGTGCTCGACGATTGCGCCGCTGTTGATGATGCACTGTCGACCGAGAGCGGCGCCGGCTTGGAGAATGGACCCCGCCAGCAGCTGACAGCCCACCCCGATCGAGTTCGAACCGGTTACCACGGCCGAGGGGTCGACGACGGTCACCGGATCGATTCCGAATCGATCCAGGAGCGTTGTGGAAATCTCCAAGCGAAAGCGCCCGCCGCCCCCTCCGATGGCAATGATGCTGTGCAGCGATTCGCCCGGGTCCGGGCGTTGGCTCAACCATCGTTCAAGGCCGACCATTGCATGTCGGACAGGCACGGCGTCGAACGGCGATTCGACGGACTCGTCGTTGTCGACGAACAACTCCGGGAGCCCGTGACCGAGGCGGACCATCGCAGTAGCGACGACGAGGCCATGGCCCCGCGCACCCCAGACGACGTAGTGCATCAGGTTCGGACGAGATAGCCCGCAGCCGACGAGGACATCAGCATCTTTGCCGAGACCTGCCGATCGAGCACGAAAGACGGATTCCGAGCGACGAACGCATCAAGGGCTGTTTTCGGGTTGTCACCGGGACCCCAGGAGCGGGGTCGGTGTGTTTGGACGGGGAGTTCTTCGACGACAGTGTCGGCCACGATGAGCGACATGCCGCTCGTGACGAGCGGCGCATACATCTCGAGCTCCGCGAGGACATGAGCGTGCGTGTGGTCGCTGTCGAGCACCACCATCACGTGGGCACCTTCGGGGATCAAGTCGCGAACTCGATCGAGTGTCTCCGGTGCCGTTGACGAGCCCTCGATGAGATGGATCCGATCGGCGAATCGGTGCGACTCAATGGCGTCACGGTTGTGCGGTCGGATGTCGATGTCGATCGCAACGACGATCCCCTGATCGTTACCGGTGAGCCGGAGCAGCGAACTGTGGAGAATGGCGGATCCGCCACGTGCGACGCCGGTCTCGACGATCACGTCAGGTCGGGTTCGCCAGACGATCTCCTGCATGGCCATCACATCGGCCGGCATCTGGATGATCGGCACGCCGAGCCAATCCCACATGTAGGAGTACCCGTGACGATCAGACGCCTTCAGCAACTCGACGTTCGCAGACGCAACGGACGCGTCATCTGCCATCTCGATGATCAGGGCCCGGCGCTGCTCGAGGAACTGCTGTCGATCATCATGCATGGGAAACTCCAAGTACTTCGAGAAGGGTAGAGACGACGCGATCGATGTCCGCTTCGGTGAGGGAAAGCGCGGAGGGAAGGTTGACACCGTTCGCCCCGACGGCGTAGGCCACGGTGTTCGACGCCTGAGCCCGCTCACGGTCCTGTGCGGCAGCGTACGCCGGCAACGAGCTGAGCGGATGGAAGAACGGGCGAGTGGCGATGCCCCGCTCCTTCAGTGACGAGTAGACATCGAGCTTGGACAGCCCGAACCCGGGATCGAGCACGACCGTGGACATCCAGTAGCTGTTGAACACGTCTTCCGGCTCGGCGTTGAGCGTGATCCCGGTGAATCCTCCAAGTCGAGCTTGGTACGCGTGGAAGATCTCACGCTTCCGGGACACGAGTTCGTTGAGGCGCTCCAACTGGGCCAGCCCCAACGCGGCTTGCATGTCGGTCATCTTGTACTTGAAGCCGACTTCGCTGTTGAAGAACAGCTGGTCCCCGGGCAGGCGGCCATGATCGCGGAGGATGCCGACGCGCTCGGCGAGGTTCCGGTCGTCGCACAGCAGGATCCCTCCCTCCCCGGTTGTCATGGTCTTGCTTCCATGAAAGCTGAAGGTTGAGGCGTCGCCGAAGGAGCCGGACGGGCGACCCATCCACATCGAACCTGCCGACTCGGCTGCGTCCTCGACCAGAAGAACGCCACGTTCGCTTGTCCATGCCGTGATTGCCGAGTAGTTCGGCATGCCTCCGTACAGGTTGACGGCGATGACAGCCTTCGTGCGCGGCGTCGCCACGCGCTCGATTGCGTCAGCGGTAATGCACCAGGTCACAGGATCAACGTCGGCGAACACTGGTGTCGCGCCGACATAGGAAACGGCTGCGCTTGATCCGATCCACGTGAGATCAGGCACGATGACTTCATCACCGGGACCGATGCCGGCCGCGGCGAGTGCGAGGTGGATCGCCGAGGTGCACGACGGAAGCGCAAACGCGAACCGACGATCCGTGTGCGCACGGAACGACGCCTCGAACCGGGTGATGTACTGGCCCGCAGATCCGTACCAACTCGTCCGAACAGCATCGGTGACGTACTGGACCTCGAGGTCGGTGATGGATGGCCCGGCCACCGGGATCGGCGTGGCGACCAAACATGGCGGTGGTTCAAGGATGGTCATTGGGGTCCCTCGGCATTCAGAACTGTCAATCGTTGCTCGTTGAGGAGTCCGAGCGGTGGCAATACGGCGTCGCGACGCCCGATCACCGCCGGAACAGCGGGCCAGTCGATCCCGACCATGGGGTCGTCCCAACGAAACCCGAGCGCGGAACTGGGCTCGTACGAACCGCGGATCTCGTACAGAACGTCAGTGGAATCCGCGAGCGTGAGGAAGCCATGTGCATGGAGCGGCCCAATGAGTACTGCGTTGGCGCGGTCGGCATCGAGTTCGACTGCCGTCCAGCGACCGAACGTCTTCGACGAACTGTCCACATCGACGACGACGTCGAGTGCAGACCCGCGAACGCACCGGACGAGCTTTGCCTCCGGAGCCGCACTCGACTGCCAATGCATCCCCCGGAGGGTATGCCGAGCGGTGTTGTGCGAGATCGCGGAGTACGTGCTGACCCACTCTCCAACGAGCGACGAGAGCATCTGGCAGTCGTTCAAACGGAAAAAATGGCCTCGCTCGTCCGACGCAACATCGGCGAACACCTCCCACGCTCCCGGAAGATCGGTCGCTCGGACGTTCACAACGAGCGAACCTCCGGGATCGCCGCGACGAAACGCGCTCCCCAGCTTCTCGCTTCGCCCATCTGCTCCACGACTTCCTCAGCGATGTTCCATGGAAGGATTACGATGGTGTCGGGACGGTCAACCATGATCGCCGCCGGATCCTTGATCTCGAGATGGCTCCCCGGCAGCAAGTGCTGTTGCTTGTGGGGATTCTTGTCGACGACATAGTCGATCAGATCCCGGCCGATCCCCGAGGAGTTCAGCAAGGTGTTTCCCTTCGCCGCGGCACCGTAGGCGACGACCCGCCGACCCGCAGCCTTTTCACCACGGAGAAACTTGGCAAATCCCTCCTGGATCCGACGCACGCGGGAACCGAAGTCCGGGTAGGTCGACGGATCATGGAGGCCGGCCGACCGTTCGTCCTCGAGGACACGACCGACGGACCGCTCGGTCGGCCGGGTCGAAGCCTCGTGGGTGATGAGCATTCGTATCGATCCGCCATGCGTCGGCAGTTGCTCGACGTCGAAGACCCGAAGGCCGTGCTTCGACAGCACGTTGATCGCGGC
>JANMYF010000137.1:0-10319 GCA_031381685.1 Acidimicrobiia bacterium | reverse complement strand
GCAGACCGGGATGAGGTTGTGGAGGTCCGTCGTTCCGCCGTGTTCCCAGAAGTGGACGTGGTGCGGTTTGGTGAACTCGAACGCCACGCCGCAGCCGGGTACGGCACAGGTGGGGTAAAGCGCACGCAGGGCGCGTCGCTGGGCCCGGGACGCAAGTCGGGTACTGCGCCCGAGGTTCATCTCCCCGGGCGCGTGGAGCACGACGCCGTTGTGGACGATGACGGGATGGGCGTCGGCTCGGTGGAACAGGTCTTCGAGGGCTCGTGGTGGCAGCTCGACCGGAAGGCCCCAGTCGATGACCGGCCTGTTGCCGTTGGTGTCGAGGGTGGTCTGTCGGGCGTCGACGACGACGACGATTTCGGGTCGTCCGAGCCGGCCGGGTCCGGCGCGGAAGAACGAAGCCCATTCGTCGAACGCGTTGGTATCGGTGCTGTCGGTGTTGCTGTCCTTGGTGTCATTGGTGGGGCGTGTTCGATCGGAGACTTCGGCGGTGGTAGGACCCGCATTGTCTGTGTCGGCGTGGCAATCGTCGCTGGGCGACTCAGCGCGCGGAGCCTGTGGCCCAGTCGGCACCAAGGTGAGTCCGGCGTGAGGCTGCTGAAGGACGAGGGCGAGCAGTGCGAGGGCTCGGAGGTGGTCCTGTTTCGCCCCGGCGTTGGACGGGCATGTCGACGGGACTCGTTCGGCGAACATCGCGGCGACCATCGCTTGGATGCTTCCGTGGAGAAGGACGCCGCTCAAGGGGTCGAATCGTCCGGAGAGACGGAACATGCCGGTGCGTTTGTCAGTCCAGGTGTGGAGTGCAGTGGCGCGTCGCTGTTGGTGGAGTCGGCTGACGCCTTCATCGTTCTCCAGTGCACGCGCCGCGCGATTCAAGGTGCGGGCAAGATCGTCGGGCGTGGCATTTGATGAGGCCGCTGCTTCGATGAGGTCCGGCAACGCAGCCGCAAACGCGGAAGCGTGCTTTTCCTCAACGGTGCGCACGACCTTCGCAACCGTGTCGACGTGTGCGGCTTGTAGATGGCCAGTTTCCAACGGCGCGGCCAGCGAGGGAACAGCCGAGAGCGTGGCGGCTCGTTCGTAGACTCGGTCGGCGGAGGTGCGGGACCGTTGCGTTGCCGCTGCGAGTTCGGCGGGTGCGCTGTGGGTGAGGTCGTTGAGTCGACGGGCGGCTTCGATCTCGACGGCGTCGAGGAACCCGCGGAGACGTTGCACGCAGGTAAGCGCGGCGAGGGTCGTGGGTTTGTCCGCGGCAGCAAAGTCCACGCGGCGAAGGTCGCCCATGATCTTGTCGGCTGCGGTGAGGTCCATGCGTACAAGTGTACGAAGGGGGTGTGACGGAATCGGGGGCGGGCGACAGGATTCCGAAGAATTCCGGAAAAGAATTCCTTCAGGGGCCGGTCCCCACTTCGTCGGGACCGTCCGGATGGGCCTTTTTGTGCGAACCGGCTGCGACACCTTCCGCGCAACTACCAGGGGTGGACCGTGCCGTCCCAGCGGAGGAACTGGCCGTTCTGTGCAGGTGTGAGTCCCTCGATGGTGGCGTAGATCTGCCGAGCGGCGTCGTCGGGGTCGAGGGCCGCGTTCGGCCCGCCCATGTCGGTCCGCAGCCACCCCGGGTGCATCGTGATGACGGTAACCCCGTCGGCGGCGAATGCCTGGGCCTGATTGGCAGTGACCATGTTGAGTGCCGCCTTCGACGCGGCGTACGACACGTCTCGACTCATCGTGTGGGCGATGGCGAGCGAGCCGATCTGCGACGAGATGTTCACGACGGTGCCCTCGGATGCACGCAGCTTGTCGCTGAGACGCTCCACCAGGAGCAGCGGTCCGGTGACGTTCACCCGCATGACCGCCTCGAAGTGTTCCGCCGAGATCATAAGCGCGCTTCGGTTTGTGTCGTTCGCACCGAAAGCACGCGCGTCGACGCCGGCGCAGTTGATGACCGTGTCGACGCGGCGTTCGCCGAGCGCATCGGCGAACGCGTCGATCGATGCGAAGTCGGCCGCGTCGAAGCGGAGGACCTCGGCGCCGAGCGAACGCAGCGCGTCGGCGGAGTCAGGCTTGCGGCAACCGCCGAAGACGTGATGGCCCACGGCGATGTAGGCACGCGCGAGCGAGAGCCCGAGTCCACGGTTGGCCCCGGTCACGACAACGTTCTTGGTCATGCGACGAGGCTAGGCAACCAGCAGCTCGTGCCCGCGACGATGAGGTCTATTCCTCGGCGACGGGCATGAGTTCGCTGGCCCGCTCGCCCATGGGGATCGTCGGTAGGTATTCGTTGTCCGAATGCTCGACGAACGAACGTATGCGCAGCAACCGGAGGACCTCGGGCGCCTCCACCGTGAGCCGCGTCAGCGCCGAAAGAAGCGCGGCCCGGATCCGCTCGACCAAGTGCGGCTGCCCGGTGACGAGCGGCGTGCACGGAATGCGTGGGCCGCTCCCGATGACGGTGACGCCCTCGACCGCGGAGGGACGAACGTCAGACAGCAGGGCGAACGTGAGGGCATCGATGATGGCGAGATCGACCCGTCCGGCCTGCATCTCCGAAAGGCTGTCGGCGTGGGCGCCGGTGACGACGACGTCGCCGACGTGATCCACGCCGCAGTCGAGCAGCGTGACCCCGAGACTGACGCAGCCCGACAGTGAGTCGGTGTTGTTGATTGCGACCGCTGCACCGGAGAACGCCCGGACGTCGGTGGCACTCGGATCAGCGGCGACACGGCGATCGGCCGAACGGGCGACGAGGAGCGATCGGTAGTACCCGGGTCCGTCGTCGGCGGGAAGGGCGTAGTGGAACGCGCCGATGAGCGAGAGATGCGGGCGGTAGTAGGCCGCATAAGGGAATCCGCACGTCTGGCTGAAAAGGAGATCCGGATGTCGCCAATGCCGGCTGAGCGGCACTTCCGGACGGGTAAGGCCAACGGGCGCGTCGATGCCACGGCTCCGGAGTTCGTCGGCGATCACCGACCAGAGGGCATCGTGGGCCGGTTGCAGCTCGTCGAAATCGAACATCGGAAACGACGCGACGAACGTCGACGCGCCGGTGCTGTCGGCCGGTTGCACGACCTGCTCAGCCGGCGACATCGTGTTCCCTCGTTTCGACGTGCACCCCGAGATCATCGACGGTGACGAAGAGGTGCGCCCAACACGCTGTCAGCGTTCTCTCAGGCATGATCAGCCGAGGAACGTCATCACCGCGTCGATGAAGCCGAACGCCTCGGGTGTGGCGAAGTGGTCGGTGTTCTTCAGCACCCTCAGCGTGGCGTCAGGAAGCGCCGCGGCCAGAGCGTCGGCGGGGCCGGCGAAGTCCTTGTCGCCGATGCAGACGAGCACCTTGGCCGAGACGCGCTGGCATGACTCGCGGGTCACCGGATCGGCAGGCATCGGACGGCGCAGCGCGGCGATGAGCGCGTCGGGATCGTTCCCGGGCTGCTGGGCGTAGCGCGACATGGCCTGGGCCCAGTTGTCCGACGAGTCCCCCTCTCCGCGCATGGCGGCAGCAATCGCGTCCGCCCGGCTGGGCGCCGTCGGGTCGGGGTCGAGCAGGCCGTTGCCGATACCGGCGAGGACGATCTTGCGGAAGCGATCGGGGTGCTGGGTGGCAGTGTGCAACAGCGTCATGGCGCCGAGGGAGAACCCGACTGCGTCGACCGGTTCGGGCGGAAGGGCGGTGACGATCCGGCTGCCGAGGTCGGCGTAGTCGGCGGGGTCGTGGGGCTTCGGCGCTGTCCCGTGACCGAGGAGGTCGACCCCGATGATGTCGGTCCTGCCGATGTCGCCCAGGAGCATGTCCCAGCCCGGAGCCTTCCACGTGGTGGCATACGAGCCACCCCAACCATGGACGAGGAGCACTGGTCGAGCCATCGGCTGCTGCCTTTCGGTTTCTTCGTCGCCCCGGATCTGGACGGTCCTCGAACGCTACCGGTTTGCTCCGCCTGCCCCCACTCGCTGCCGCACATCACCGTCCTCCTGCCGCACATCACCGTCCCTCCTGCTTCAGATCACCGTCGCTCCTGCCGCACATCTCCGTCCTCCTGCCGCAGATCACCGTCGCTCCTGCCGCACATCTCCGTCCTCCTGCCGCACATCGACGGTTTCCGACCGGCTCTCGCTGGAATCTGGCCGACGTGCGGCAGCGGGGCGACGATGTGCGGCACAGACGCCGGGATCTGCGGCGGCCACGGTCCTCGGGGCACCGCGAGCGGCCAGGGTGAGGCAGAACGGTCATCGAGATGGGACTGGCGAGCGGGCAGACTGAAGGACATGAAGTCCGTCCGTGTCCCGCTTCCCGACGACCGGGGCTACGACGCGCTCGTCGGAGCAGGCGTTCGCCACGAGCTCGCGAAGGCTCTCGCTGACGCCGTGCCGACGGCTCGCCGCGCTGCCATCGTCACGGAGGCCTCGCTCGCGGACGCAATCGATCTTGACGAGCTGACGACCGGTATCGAGCAGCGCCTCTTCACCATCCCCGACGGTGAGGCGACCAAGACGCTCGACACCGTGGGGCAGCTCTGCTCCTGGTTCTCCCAGTGGGGCATGACCCGCAACGACGTAGTCATCGCCGTGGGCGGCGGACGGGTCACCGACCTCGGCGGGTTCACTGCCTCGGTGTACCACCGTGGGATCGCCACCGTGTACGTGAGCACCACGCTCCTCGGCATGATCGACGCCGCCATTGGCGGCAAGACCGGCGTGAACCTGCCGGAGGGTAAGAACCTCGTGGGTGCCTACTGGCAACCGAGCGCTGTCATCTGCGACACCGACTTCCTCGCGTCGATGCCGGCGCGCGAGTACCGCAGCGGCCTCGGCGAGATGGCGAAGTACCACTTCCTCACCGACCGCCCCGGGGAGCTCGACGACCCGTCGATCGAGAACCGCGTCGCCGCATGCATCCGCATCAAGGCGGAGGTCGTGGCCTCCGATGAGCGCGAAGGCGGACGTCGGGCGATCCTGAACTACGGCCACACGCTCGGCCATGCGATTGAACGGGCGACCGATTTCTCGGTGATGCACGGCGAGGCTGTCGCGATCGGACTCGTCTACGTCGCCGAGCTTGCCCACCGTCTCGGCCGGATAGACGGAGCGCGCGTCGCCGAACATCGTCGTGTCGTCGGCACCTACGACCTCGCCACCACCCTTCCTGCTGGTCTTTCGGCCGACGAGCTGCTGGTGCTGATGGGTCGCGACAAGAAGGCGCTCGATGGTGTGACGTTCGTGCTCGACGGTCCGAACGGCATCGAGTCCGTGGTCGGTGTCGACCAATCCGTGTTGCTCGAAGCCCTGGAGGCGATTCGATGAGTCCCGCGCGGCCGCTCGTGCTGCTGTTGTCCGGTCCGAACCTCAACCTGCTCGGGTTGCGTGAGCCGGCGGTCTACGGGACCTCGACGCTCGACGATCACGTGGCGACCGCTCGCGCCATTGCCGAAGCTGCCGGGTGCGATCTCGAGCACCTGCAATCGAACGACGAGGCCACTCTGGTAGATGCTGTGCACGGGGCCCGGAACCGGTGTGCCGCGATCGTCATCAACGCCGGCGCGCTTACGCACTACGCCTGGTCACTCGCCGACGCGCTCAGCGCTTTCGAAGGAGTCCGGGTCGAGCTCCACATCTCGAACACCCACGCCCGGGAGAAGTGGCGCCATACGAGTGTCGTCGCACCGGTCGTGCACGGTTCGGTGCAGGGGTTCGGCGGCCACGGCTACGCGCTCGCCGTCGAGGGCGCTGTCCGTCTTCTCGGGCTTCACGGCTGAACTATCGAAAACGACATGCGATGACCACCGAGATTGACGCATCCACCTCCGCGGTGCTCCCTCCGCCGTCAGCGGCACACATTCGTGCGACCCTCGAGCAAGCCTGGTTGCTCGACGTGCCGCTCAGCGACCTCCCACCGGTTTCGTCGGAGGCTCGACTGTCGGCCCTCCAAGCTCTCGTCGGACACAACGACTCGCTCGACGCTGTGCTCGTCACCAATTTGGATAACATACGCGCGCTTAGTGGCTTCACGGGATCATCAGCACGCCTATTGATTTCGTCCGGCACCGCGTTCCTGCTCACCGATGCCCGCTACGAAGAACGCGCCGCCGAGGAGATCACCGCATCGGGAGCACGGGTGCACGTCGTGGTCCGGCGCAACCAGCCGGACCAGCAGACGTGGCTGCGCGAACATCTCGCGGCCTCCGGCCATTCGACGGTCGGACTCGAAGCGGCATCACTCTCGTGGGCTGACCACGAGGCATTGGTCACCGACATCCCTGCCGTGACCTGGGTTGCCGTATCGAACCTCGTCGAACGTCTCCGGCGGACGAAGTCGCTCGGCGAGATCGCCCGCACCGCCCGGGCCGCGGCCATCGCCGACGCCGCACTGGTCCAAGTGGTGCCGATGCTGGCCGGCGCCGTCACCGAGCGGGCCTTCCAGCGAGCGCTCGACAGCGCCATGATCGCCCTCGGCGCCGACGCGGTGTCGTTCGACACGATCATCGCCTCGGGCCCCAACGCCAGTCGCCCTCATCACGAGACCGGCGCTCGTGTGATCGTCGAAGGCGACGAGGTCATCTGCGATTTCGGCGCGCTGGTCGAGGGCTACCACTCCGACATGACCCGCACGATCTACGTCGGTGAACCCTCGAAGGCGCAGCAGCGTCACTTCTCTGTGGTCCGAGCCGCGCACGACGAGGCCGCCGCAGCGATCACGCCGGGCATCTCGTGCGTCGCTCTCGACCGGGTCGCCCGCGAGGTGTGCGACGCCGCGGGCTGGGGCGATCGTTTCGTCCACGGTCTCGGGCACGGCACTGGGTTGGTCATACATGAGCTCCCGTGGCTCGGCACGACTTCGCGCAACGTCATCTGCGAGGGGGATCTGGTGACGATCGAACCCGGCGTGTACCTCCCGGGCTCCGGCGGGGTGCGGATCGAGGATCTCTATGTGGTCACCGACGAGGGACCCATCGCCTTGACCCGGGCGCCGGTCGACATCGTCGTCTGAGCTCTCACCGTGCTCTTGTGCCGCTCTCACCGAACGCTCACGAACACCGGGAAAACTTTCTCGTCATGACAACGATCGCCAGCCCGGACGACTTCGCCGCCACCGACCCCGTCGAGGTGGCGATGACCCGTCGTCGGATCCTCCACGCCGCCGGCGCTCTCGGCGCCGGCGTCCTCCTCAGTGGTCTCGCCGTCGACCGCGCCGTCGCCGCGACCACGAAGAAGGCCAAGAAGAAGGCTGCCGGGGCGTGTGTGCCAATTGTCAGCGAGACCGGGGGTCCGTTCCCCGGTGACGGCACCAACGGCGTGAACGTACTCACCGAGAAGGGCATCGTGCGACGCGATATCCGCCCCTCGTTCGGCTCTCTGACCGGGGTTGCCGGAGGCGTTCCGCTCACCATCAACCTCACGCTGCGCCGGACGGCTTCGAGTTGCGCGGCGTACCCGAACGCGGCGGTCTACATCTGGCACTGTGACGCGATCGGCCAGTACTCGCTGTACTCCATCGAGACCGAGAACTACCTCCGCGGCGTGCAGGTTGCCGACTCGAAGGGTGTCGTGTCGTTCCTCACCTCGTTCCCGGGTGCGTATCCGGGGCGGTGGCCGCACGTGCACTTCGAGGTCTATGAAGACCTTGCGTCGGCCACCTCGGGTCGCAACGCCATCAAGACCTCGCAGCTGGCCCTGCCCGAAGCCACCTGCAAGGCGGTCTATGCCGGACCGGGTTACGACGGCAGCGCCGCCAACCTGGTGGCGACGCCGCTGGCGCGTGACGGCCAGTTCCGCGACGGCTGGGCGACGCAGATGCCTTCGGTCTCGGGCGACACCACCAAGGGCTTCAGCACCAACCTCGTGGTGAACGTCTGAGGGACGCTCGAGAACTCCCGCTCGTGGGGTTCGCACCGGCTCCCGTCGACGTGCCCAGACAAGCCGCGGAAACGACACCGATGGGCAGGAACACTGAAGCGGCGAGGAGTCGCTGCATGATGCCTGCGTCCGCGTGCGGATCAAGAAAGGTTGCTCCGCCGAACATCAGCGCGGCGACCGCGAAGAGCATGAGGTTGCCGAGTGCGTAGCGCCGAATCCACCTCGGCGACCGTGAACGCACCGTCGACCACGAGCAGGAGCGGAAGCGCAAACAGCCCGATGCCAAGTGCTCCACCGCCATGGCGCTGGTCCGGCAGCGGGAAGGCGCCAGCGGCGAAGCTCGCTGCGCCGATGGACACCAGTGCTCCACCGAGCGCGGCCCTCGAGGCTTTGCTGACCTCCCACGATCGAAGGGCCTCCACCCATCCAAACGCCGCCACCGCGGTCGCCATGCCGGATGCCATCGCGATCACGTTGAACCACAATGCGCCGGCGACGCCATCAGCACCGAGATCGCTCGCGCGTCGCGTCGGAAGCTGTAGCCGGAGACGAACGGACCGCGCAGCAGTTGCGCTCAGAAGTACAGCAAGGGCACGGACATGCCGGCGAACAGCGCGAGACGGGCCGATCGGTGGCGAGGCATGCCCCCTCATCGGTGGCTGCCGCTCCGGACCACCTTCAGGGCTAACCCTGAAATGACCCCCACGACCCCTCGTCGGGGCTCCGTCGTCAGCCCGCGGGCGCCACAAGGACCGGTTGGAGTTCTATGACCGGAACGTCGAACGCCGTTGTCGTGGTCAGGGTAGCGGGGACGAGGTTGACGTACTCGTCCGGCTCGAGGTTCGTTGCCACGCTCAGATTCCACGTGATCGACAGTTTCGCCGGGAAGGTCGTCGCTCCCTCCGGAGCGTTCTCGTAGACGTGGAAGCAGCCGAGGGCTTTCGCAGAACGGGCCTGGCTCTGGTTCCGGACGATCCGTCCGGGGTTGTCGCACTGCGCACGGGGCCCGGCGGTGCCCGGGTCGAAGGTCAGCGTCGACGGCGTGGCGTTGATCGTCAGGTAGAAGGCGCCCTGGGTCGCCGTCGGGGAAATCGTCGTCCACTGTTCGGCCGGGACGGAGAAGAAGAACGGGATGCCGACCACGCTGACATCGTCGTCGTCGGTCAGCGGCGGTGATGTCGCTGGTTCCGGGTCGGGGACATTTCCGATCGCCGAGTCGATCATCGCCCGGACGTTCGGGCGGGGCGGGGGAGGGCTTCCGGGAGGTGGCGGCGTGCAGGCGCCGTAACAGCCACGGAATCCGAGGACACCGTTGTCACAGCCGTAGCGCGACGTGACCGTGAGGTACGCGCCCGGATCACCGAGGTCCACGCACGTGACGACGACGCGTCTCGCGATTTTCGTCGGCCCTTGGCCAGACGAGCCGGGCGTGTGCAAGTCGGGTCTCAGGGTGACGCCCACAACGCGAGCGGAACCCTTTGCTCCTGCGACCGACGGTACGCACGAAACGGCGAGAGCCACAGTCAACGCTCGAACGATCAAACGCATGATTGTCCGTCTTCAGAGGGCTGGTAGCTCCCCCAATCCTCGATTCGCCAAGCACCCGACGCGCGCCGAAGGACCGTCAGGTAGAACGAGCGGCCGAGTCCACCGAGCTCTTTCACTCCGGTGCCGTCTTGAATAAAGAATCCGTCATCCGCCACGCAGGTCTTGATCTCGACTCGATCTGCCGTAAGAAACCGAGTATCGATCACGACGGTTTGCTGAATGGAGCCGGGCTCGAAAGAGAAGCGTCGCTTCTGGTCGTCTTCCAGCGCTGCGAGCATTTTCGGACCAGCAGGCCGGCCGGGCACAGTCAGCTTGAGGATGGCCTGACGGTCGAATTCGGGGAGTGCGTCGATCTGAAGATAGAACTCCTCCCACCAACCGATCGCCGCGGCCTCGGCAGCGATGCGGTCGGCCTCCGTCACGCCGGGCGGGAGGGTCACGACCTGCCGGGTGGTCGTCGGGATCGCCGTTGCCGCCACCGTCGTCGGGGCAAGCGTGGTGGGGGTGGTCGGAGAGGTCGGCGAAGAGGCCGGCGCGGTCGGGGCCGCCGTCGTGAGCAGTGGGGTCGGAGCGACCGTGGTCGTCGGCGCGGTAGTCGGGTCGGGGGCATCATTGCCCCCGCCCCCGCCCCCGCAGCTCGAGAGGACCGCTGCCGGCACGAGAAGCACGAGGAGGATGCGCCGCGATCGCATCGGGCGAGCCTTTCGTCTGGTCTGGGCGGTGTCAACCGACAAGCGCCGAGCGCCTCGCCCGACGGCGGACCGGCGCGCCGCCTCCGTCATCCCAGATGCGCACTGAACTCATCCCAGAACGCCGAATTTCGCCCGGCAGGTTCGCCCCCGTCTTGCCGGTATCTGGGATGTCGCGCGGCGGGATCTGGGATGGAGCACTGTGGCTCCCGGGAGCGAACCGCTGGCCGA
>JANMYF010000123.1:0-44250 GCA_031381685.1 Acidimicrobiia bacterium | reverse complement strand
GAGCGGTCGCATGAAAGCGACTGTTGCTTTGGACAGGTTCATTCCGGAGTGGCGAGATACTGCGGCGAGCGGTGTTGACGTGTTCACTGCATCTGACGGTATGGCAGCCATAAGGCTGAAGTCTCGTTAGCAGGTTGGTGTGCTCGAGTCGTTTCATGAGGCTTTTGACCTCTACCTGTCGCGAGACAGCGAAGTATCAATTTGCCGGCCCCTCTTCACTGGTGACGTCTTCAGGGTTGAGGCTAACAGTGCATGGATGGTGGCAGCACACCCGTGCACGATGCGAGGCAAGGGGGCCAAGCTCCTTCCGACGACTCTCGTAGTTCCGGTCTCAGAAATGCAGCAACCGCCGCGCATTGATAAGTGGGCGGATGGATTCTTTCGGTATATGCCGTTGCCGGATCTCTTGGGGTCCTTTCGGGTGGCTGAATTTGACGGGATGACCCGAATCGATACTGCGGCTTTAGTGATCACTCAACGAGTCGCGTGCCTCTCGCAATTCGGAATTAACCTCTTCCAACAGCGGATGGTCTTCCATCTCACGCGACTCGAGGTCACCACGACTTCACTCGGTGCTGCCTTCGCACACACTTTCGCAGAAGCCGAGCTTCTTGAAGAATGGGTTGAAGAAGCTGTTGCGAGAGGCGGGACTATTGAGGCAGCGAGCGCGCTCTTCGAGGAGGCGATTCGAGCACCCTTCTCGAAAGACAACGTGGCGACGCTGCAGGATGCCCTTCGCGAGCCGCAACATCGCGCAACCATAAGGCAACGCCTCAGAAAACTGGCGAGGGGCTCTGGATGAGCGTCAGGTTCGGGGCGACCGGAATTCCGTTCCGAACAGGCAGCGGGATTCGCCTGTGCCGGCGATTACGGTGTGAGCTGCTCGGCCGGAAACATTCCCTTCTGATCCTCGGCACCGCGGTGCGTGTTGACGACGGGAAAGATGGTCGGGCGCATACGTTTTCGACAGAAGGCGATGTCCGACTCCGCTTCGCGCAGAAGGTGGTATTCACAACCATCGATGTATCGGAAATGTATCGATTGCCGCGCTACACGCCCAAAACCGCTCGCGACCACTCAGCGAGTAACCGCTGCTCAGAGGCCATAAGTGGACACCGGCGGCACCCCTCGCGTACCCCGAAATTCGGCCTACGGATCAGAAGGTTGGGGGTTCGAATCCCTCCGAACGCGCCATGTGATGTTGCGAGACATCGGACGACTGATCCGATGAGCCCTTCGGGGAACGCAGATAGTCGTTGCCAGCGCTTCATGGTTTGTTGGGAGCGTTAGACGTTGCCGCAGGTGGTCGGGTGGTTGGGCCGGGTACCTGAAGTGACCATCAAGGCCGAAACCCTTTCCAGCCTTTATCATCGGCACGAACGTCGAGAACCTTTCGCCGATAAAGCCCTCGTCATCTCTGGGGCGCGACCAGCTCATCCCGGGGCGAATCCTCAGGGTTCGAGTACGGAGCCGTTCAGTTCGACGAGCTTGCCGTCGCTGACCCGCGCCCCGAGCGTGTGTTCCTCGTCCCAGGGAACGCGGTAGCCGAACTCGAGGACCAGTCGGTGGTCGAGTCTGATCACGGCGACGTAGATCGGTGCGATGGCAACGGCGACGGCGTCGGCGTCGTCGGTTTCATACGCGCTTCGGTGCTCGGCCAGTTCATCGTCGATCGCGTGTGCGCAGTGCGCGTACTCGTGGTTCGCCGTCAGGGCGAGCGTCAAGGCATCGTCATCGGGTCCCGAGCGCGAACCGAGCACGCTGAGCGGGATGGGTCCGAACGGATCGATGCGGACGTGGCCACGCCACGCGTTGCGGACGCGAAGCAATGGCCCGAGTTCCGCGTCGACGATCAGCTGTTCCTTGCCGTGTCCGAACACTGTTGCTCCCTTCGTCTCGTACCGTTGTTATCGGCTGAAAGGGGCGCCGCGCTGAAATCGGGATCTCTGCCGCCCCGTGAAGCTCGCCGCGTTTCCTGCGGCACTTGTGTGCACCCGGGTTCCCGCAGGGCGGGGCGGCCACCGTTGACGTAGGGGATGCGCTTCGGCGGGAGCCCCTTCGCCCGATCCTCTGGGCACCTTTACAGTTTGTCAAGTAGAGTCCGCCGGCGATGACCCACGCCCTTGCCTCCCGCCTGGATCGCCTCGGTACCGAAACCGCGTTCGCTGTCTCGCAGGCAGCCGCGGAATGGGGTGCGAAGGGCAACCGCATCTACCCGTTTCATCTGGGTGACCTCAACCTCGCCACCCCGAGCACGGTGCGCCTTGCCAGCGACCGGGCGATCGCCGAAGGCAAGACCGGCTACTGCGCCGCGGCCGGCATCGCACCGCTGCGTGAGGCCCTTGCCGATGACGTGGGCCGACGACGCGGCCTCACCTATGACGCAGCGAACGTGGTCGTGCAGCCGGGCGGCAAGCCGGTCATCGGCAAGTTCATCCAGACGGTGATGGAGCCTGGCGACGACGTTCTCTATCCGAACCCCGGCTATCCGATCTACGAAAGCATGATCGAGTACTACGGCGGCAACGCGGTGCCCTACCGCTACGTCGAAATGCCCACCGGCTTCGCTCTCGACACGGACTACCTCGCTTCGCTCATCACCCCGCGTACCAAGGCCCTCATCTACAACGATCTTCAGAATCCGCTGTCGTCGGAGAGTTCGCCAGAAGAGATGGCTGCCGTGGCGGAGTTGGCCATCAAGAACAACCTCTTCGTGTTGTCCGACGAGGCCTACTTCGAGATGCGCTACGCCGGCACGAGTCACAGCATCGCCAGCCTGCCCGGCATGCAGGAGCGAACGTGCATCCTCTACACGTTCTCCAAGAAGTTCGCGATGACGGGATGGCGTCTCGGCGCGGCCATCGCTCCGAGACCGATCGCCGACATGATCGCCAAGCTCAACACCAACGACGAATCGTGCACGACACACTTCGTCCAGTGGGGCGGCCTCGGCGGTGTCACCGGTGACCAGAGCGAGTGCCTCGCCATGCTCGACGTGCTCCGAGAGCGACGTGACGCCGCCGTCGACATAGCGAACTCGGTGCCGGGTCTGCACACCGCTCGCCCCGACGCCACCTTCTACCTGTTCGTCAACGCCACCGAGGCGATGCGGATCAAGGGCAGCGCCGACATTGCCCAGTTCGCCACCGCCGCACTTCACAACACAGGCGTGTCGTTCTGCACCCGCCGTCATTTCGGCCGACCGCAACCAGGGGAGACCGAGCACTACATCCGACTCGCGTACTCGGGGATCAGTGCCGACGACATCCGCGAGGGTCTCGGCAAGCTCCGTGATTGGATGAGCTCATGAGCGCTAAGAAGGTCGTGGTCACCGGCCGGATCCCTGAGCCCGGCATCGACCTGCTCACCGAGGCGGGTCACCACGTGATCTCCTGGACGGATGTCGAACCGATTGCTCGAGCCGAACTCCTGACTCGGGTGGCGGGTGCGCATGCCGTTGTGTCGCTGTTGACCGAGAAGGTCGACGCCGAACTGCTCAATGCCGCCGGCACGCAGCTTCAGGTCGTTTCCAACGTCGCCGTCGGTTACAACAATCTCGATGTCCCCGCGATTCGGGCCCGGGGTGCCGTCGCCACGAACACCCCTGGCGTCCTGACCGAGGCCACGGCCGACATCGCGCTCGCGCTCATCCTCATGACGACGCGCCGACTTGCCGAGGGGGAGCGGCTGATCCGCTCCGGTGAGTCGTGGCAATGGGGCATGTTCATGATGCTCGGCACCGGTATCCAATCGCGTCGGCTCGGGATCGTCGGCATGGGGGCCATCGGTGCGGCCACCGCCCGCCGGGCCAAGGCGTGCGGGATGGAGATCGCCTACTCGAATCGACGCGAGATCCACCCGGATCTCGCCGCGGAACTGGGCGCGATCCGGCTTCCGCTCGACGACCTGCTGTCGACGAGCGACGTGGTGTCGATCCACTGCCCGTACTCGCCGGAGACCCACCATCTCATCGGTGCGCCGCAGTTCGCCCTGATGCGCCCCGATGCGTTCTTCATCAACACCGCTCGGGGACCGATCGTCGACGAGGCTGCACTGGTCTCCGCTCTCGAAAACGGTCAGATCCGCGGTGCCGGGCTCGACGTGTTCGAGAACGAACCGGTCGTGCACCGAGGCTTGCTCGAGCGCGACGACGTCGTACTCATTCCGCATCTCGGTTCGGCGACGCTGGAGACCCGCACCGCCATGGCCACGCTCGCCGCCCGCAACACCCTCGCCGTGCTTCGGGGCGAGCCCGCCATCACCCCGATCGCGTAGGAGTGGCCGAGCCACGTCGGTGTCGGCGTTGGTTCCTCAGAAATCAGGGCCGATGGGCCGGCCGCCCGACGGGCGGTCGAATGAGCCGTCACGGAACTTGGCAGTCTCGATTGCCATCGGCTCGACCTGCTGGGTCTGGGTCCCGTGGTGCACACAGACCCGGTGGATGATGCGCCACTCGTCGCCGCGCTTCTCGTAGCGGTCGAGGTAGCGGCCGTACCAGGTGTCGATAGCACCGGTGTCGGCCCGGCACAGGTTGGTGATGTTGTAGATCTCACCGCGGGCGTGGACGCCGTCGGCGTCGAGGTCGATCAGGTGGTTGTAGATCGAATGCATGGTCCACTTCCAGCGCAGGTGGGCGACCATGCAGTGATCGGAGAAGTCGTGGGCGTTGCCGACGAAGTTGCCGTGGTCGTCGATCGCGTCGGGCCAGTACGCCGAGTTCATGCAGTCAGGGTCGAGCCGATCCACACCTCGGCAGTACCGCAAGGCCAGGTCGCGGATCTGCTCCCGGTCCGAGAGCTGCTGCACGGTGTGGGTCATCGCACCTCCATCCAGTGGTCGAGCCAGTCGTGATAGTGCTGGATCCGCACCTCGTCGTCGCAAAGGATCTGCGATTGGAAACCCCGTGAGTGCATGCCGGCCTGCACATCGCGGATGTAGTGGACGTCCTGGTCGATCGTGATCGTCATCGTCTTGCGGCCGGCGATGATGTCGTCCTGGGTGAACTCGTCATGTTCCGGACGGGGGACTGGTGCGAGGTCCGCCTGACTCCACGGTTCGAACGCCACCCCGGCCCGACGGGCTACCTCCGGATCCGGCTGGCGGTGGAAGGTGAGCTTGTCGAAGTAGCACCAGTTGGGGTCGGTGGGATGCGGTCGGGTTCGTACGATCAGAGTGTCGTCGGGCTGGACCGTGATCATCGTGTTGGGGAAGACGTTGTACTGCTCGATGTCCGTGAGCCGCTCGTCGGTGAAGGGCCGGTAGTCCCACCCGAGGCGTGGCCCTGATTCGCGGCGAAGTTTCTGGACGTCCTTGCGGATGTCGAGCACCCGACCGGTGTACTCGTCGGGGTCGGCGCCGAACATCCGAAGCTGGCGCACCTGGAAGAAGTTCGGATCCTCGGCGATCGCCATCCGGCTGTTCAGCGTGTGGCCATCGATCACCACCCCGGTGTGCCCGGAGGAGAACAGGTGGATCTGCGCGGTCGGACAGTCGAACAGGAGTTGGTGCTGGGGATGGATGTGCTCGACGTGGTAGAGCTCCTGGAAGTTGTCGAACACCGCCTTCCAGTTGCACCCGAGGCTCACGGTCTGGTCGGCAACGAGCGTCATCGTGTCGAGCCGGTACGGCCCGATGATGTCGACCAGCGGGCCGAGGAAGTCCTCGAGCGGCGGGGCAGACGGGTCCATGCAGATCCACACCATCCCGAGCGCTCGTCCGACGCGCATGGGCTTGAGGGAGCGCTCGGTCCGGTTCACCCCACCGGGGAACCGGTTGTTTTCCGGCACCACCACGAGACGGCCATCGGTCCGGTAGCTCCAACCGTGATACGGGCAGGTGAAGTGCTGCTCGCAGCCACGCTCGTTCACCATGACGCGAGCGCCGCGGTGCTGGCAGACGTTGTAATGAGCGGCCACATCGCCATCCTGGGTGCAGGAGACGAGGATCGATTCGCGGGCGATGTTGAGCACGACGTACTGACCGGGCTCGGCGACGTCACGCTCGAGGCACGCGAACTGCCAGACCTTGGGCCAGAGCACGTCGTGCTCACGGGCCAGCCACGACTCGGAGATGTAGCGCTCCGCCGTGATGGGCCGCGACTCTACCGGTGGCGCGCCGTGAACGATGGTGGGTCGGGCTTGCACGTCGGGCACAGGTTCTCCTTTCGACGAAGTTTGTCAGAGCTTGGCGAGTTGGCCACCGTCGAGCGGAATGTCATGGCCGTTGATCATCGATGCGGCATCGGTACAGAGGAAGACGACGGTGGCGGCCACATCCTCGGCAGCGACGAATTGTCCGGTGGGGTTGAGCGCGGAGAGGACGCTATGGACCCTTTCCGCCCCCTGCGCTTCCAGCGGGGCGCTGACCGCGGTCCGGGTGGGCCCCGGCGACACCGCGTTCACTCGGATCCCTCGGTCGACGTACTCCAGCGCGGCTTGTCGGGTGAGGCCGATCACTCCGTGTTTGGCGGCGACGTAGGCGGGGCTGGCCCGGTCGCTCCCCCGATGGCCGACGGTCGAGGCGTTGTTCACGATGACTCCACCACCCGAGGCCAACATGGAGGTGATCTCCGCACGCATGCACCGAAACACCGACGACAGGGTCACCGCGATCATCTCGTCCCACGCGTTGTCGTCGTAGCTGTCGAACGCACGCATCCGATCGAAGATGCCGGCGTTGTTGAACGCGATGTCGATCGGGCCGAACCGGTCGGCCGCGAGGCCGACGAGCTCGTCGATCGCCGCCGTCGAACGGAGATCGGTGCCGTGGAAGGCCGCCTCACCGCCACCGGCCCGGATTTCGGCGAGGACGGCGGCGCCTCGCCCGTAGTCGCGAGCGGTGACAAGCACGCGTGCACCGGCGAACGCAAGCGCGCATGCTGTCGCTCTGCCGATGCCGGAGGTCGCGCCGGTCACCAGTGCCACCCTCCCGTCGAGCGGACCGCGTGTCACATCCATCAGCAACCGGCAGCGTCCGCGATCCGGATCTTCCTCACCTCAGCAATTCAACCGCGCTGCCGCTCAACCTGGAAATCGACGCCCGTGGGTTCCCGTCTGCAAGAAGAGCGACCGATGTGGGAGTCGGATAGGACTGCAGGCACCTCTCGTCCCGCTTCGGTGGAGCAAAAAGGACCACACGAGTCCTCGCATCGTCAGTCGTATCAGTGGAAGCGCTCCACGAAGGCGACGATGTCTGCCGCCACCTCGGGGCCGCGGTCTTCCTGGATGAAGTGGCTCGCCTCGTACGTCTTGTGGTCGATGCCGAGGAGCTGCGCGCCCGGAATGCCTTCGCGGAACTGCTTGCCGCCTTCGGCATGCGTGAAGGGACACTGCGCTCCCCAGATCGTGAGCACCGGCCTGGTGAATCCGCCGAGCACCTGCCACGCCGCATCCCCCTTCAGTCGTTCGGGGTCGTCGACCGTGATCGGCACGAGCATCGGGAAACGGTGCGCACCGGCAGCGAACTCCTGGGTGGGGTACGGCGCGTCGTATGCCGCGAGTGCTTCCTCGGACAGCGTCGCGTGGCACCAACCGGGAACGATCTTCGACGGGAACAGTTCCTGGGTCTCCTGCGCGTACAGGCGCCAACTGAGGAAGTAGAAGCTTCGGTCGGATTCGACGAACTCTCGTATCCGTGCGGGCACGATGCGATCGTCGGCGTCGAGGGTTTCCCGCCAGTCGATCCCGAGTACGTCCTTGACCATCGTGGGATCGAGCCGCTCCTGGGCGCGGATGAACGGAATGCCCGGTCCCGAACGCGGTAGGCCGGTGTTCGAGAACACGAGCCGGGCGAACCGATCCGACACCTCGGCGACGACGCGACCGCCGATGAGGCCACCCCAGTCCTGACCGAAGAAGGTGATGGCGCGTAGGTCGAGTCGCTCGATGAGATCGCGCACCCAGGCCACATGGTTGGAGTAGGTGTAGGCCGCAGGATCGGTGGGCTTGTCGGAGCGGCCGAAGCCGATCAGGTCGGGTACGACGACGCGGAACCCGGCGGCGAGCAAGGTCGGAATCATCGTGCGATAGAGGTAGCCCCACATGGGTTCGCCGTGCAGGAGGAGCACGGTCTCGGCCGCGTCGCCGGGGCCGGCATCGATGTAGGCCATCCTCAGCCCCGGCCCCACCTCGACCTCGTGATGGGGCCACGGATAGTCGGTAATGGCGGCGAAGCGCGACTGCGGCGTGCGCACGACGGTTCCGATCGACGGGACCTCTCGTCGCGCTTCGGGTGCTGGTTCTCCGGCAGTTGCGTCCTCGAACGACATGAGTGGCCCCTCGACGTTCTGCGCGACTGCGGCACGGAGTGCCCGTCTCCTCGCAGGCTGAATCTGGCGCCCACTCTGCCATCTTCTCGGGCGCGGACTTCTCACTACGCTGATCGGCGTGGGCGCACTCCGCGCCGACAATGGGTCCGACCCGGCGCAACCGAACGTTTGAAGGAGCAGTGGCATGAAAGCAGCGAGACTCGCCCAGGGCGTCATCGAAATCCAAGACCTCCCCGCACCGGTTCCCCAGTATGAAGAGGCGCGCGTCCGGATGAGTTCGGCGGGAGTGTGCCACTCCGATCTGCACATCGCCCGAGGCGACTGGGCCGGGCTCCCGAACAGCATGCCGCTCGGCCATGAGGGCATTGGCATCGTCGAGGAACTGGGGCCGGGCGCGGACCGTTTCGTGTCGGTCGGCGACCGGGTGATTCTCGGTCTCGGTGGCACGGGCGGCGGGTACTGGTGTGGCGCATGCGAGTACTGCTTGCGAGGGGACCCGCGCCATTGCGCCCAGGCGAAGGGCATCATGGGCACGTTCTCGCAGGAGTTCTGCGTCTACGCCAAGTCGTTGGTGAAGCTGCCCGACAGCATCGGTGATGAGGAGGCGCCGCTCGCCTGCGGTGGCCTCACAGCGTATGGTGCGGTCAAGAAACTGCTCAAGCATCACATCCTTCCCGGACGCAAGATTGCCGTGATCGGCGCGGCCGGTGGGCTCGGTCACTACGCGGTGCAGATCGCGACGTCGTTCGGGTACAAGGTCGTCGGTGTTGACATCGGCGCGGAGCGCCTGGCGTTCGTCGAGTCGCTCGGAGCCCACACGGTGCTCAGTGCAGATGAGGCCGGTGCCGCGGCGCAGGCATTCGGCGGCGTCGACGCGAGCCTCGTCTTCTCGGCCAAGCTCGCCGGCTTCGACCTCGGGCTGCAGATGCTGCGTCGTGGTGGCCTGTTCGTGGGCGTCGGCATCCCGGCCAGCAGCGAAGGCAACATCCAGCTCAACCCGTGGGAGTTCTTCCGGCGGGACCCCACCATCATCTACTCAGCGGTGGGAACAGTGCAGGACATGCGTGAGCTGGTGGAGATGGCGGCCGAGGGTCGGGTCAAGAGCCATATCAGCCGCACCGCCGCGTTGTCGGAAATCGGTGACGTGTTCGACGACCTAGAAGCCGGCCGGTACGTAGGTCGCGCGGTCATCACGGACTTCGCGCACTAGACCGCGGTTGGTCAGGCGGCGAAGCCGTGCTCGGTGAGATGATCTGTGAGGAAGTGCGCGACCGTCGACCGTGGTCGGGGACAGTTAACAGCATCTGCTCGATGTCGGTGAAGACGTGGAGCGTCGGCGCCCCGAACCCCCGGCATGCGCGCTCGGCGCTCGTCTCGATCTCGAAGCACTGCTCAGCGGACTCCCTCGATGATGAGCAGTAGGCCGAAGACGACGAATGAGATCGCAGCGCCGATTCGGATGACTCGCTCGGGTAGCCGTGCGCCGAGTTGTTGGCCGACGACGATCGCAAGCGCATCAGCTGCGACCATGCCGAGTGTCGAACCGACCCATGTACCGATCAGTCCGTTCGTGGTCGCGAGCGTGACGGTGGCGAGCATCGTCTTGTCGCCGAGCTCAGCGAGGAAGAAAGCGCTGCCGACGGCGAGGATCACCGACCGTTGGGTCCGTGTGGCCCGTTGGGATTCGTCGTCGCCGAGTTCGTCACCGCGAAGTGTCCACGCGGCGAAGCCGAAGAATGCCAGGCCGGCGACGATCGAGATTGCCTTCGTGGGAAGGGCAGCTCCCACCACGGCGCCGAGCAGAACGCTGAACAGGTGCACGATCGCTGTCGCGACGGTGATACCGACAAGGATCGTTCGGGCTTTGTAGCTGGCGGAGAAGGCCAGCGCCATCAGCTGGCTTTTGTCGCCGAGCTCGGCGACGAAGATGACACCGAAGGCGATCAGGAATGCGCTCACCCGGGTCTCCGGGAACGGGCGCGGAAGAACGTTGGGGACCTGTACCCGGGCACCCTAGGACTGTTCACGTACGCCAGTGAACCGTCACCGAGGTGTCGGATGACAGGAGTGGCCGGGCGTCGAGATACTCACGGATCTCGGGGTCGCGCTCGGCGTTCAGGCAGAGCCGCTGCCTGACGAACGCGACCATTTCCGAACGGTCGAGCTGACTGGGCCGGGCCGGCCGGGGTGTCGACACCACTTCGGGTTTGTGGCCGAGTTCGCGGACGACCTCGACGAAGAGCTCGGCCGTCGGCTGGTCCGGCCGGTCGAGATCCCAGAACCGCTTCCACAGCACGTTGAACGGCGTCTGCGGGTGGACCTTCGTGAGTTCGACGACGACGCCCTGCCGAGCCGAGGAGCTAAGTGCGCGTATGAATGGAGCGATGTTCGCGACGTTGTAAACGACGTGATGACAGACCGCGACGTCGACCTCTTGACACTGGTCGGCGACGTCGGGCCATCGCCCGAGGACGGTCTCGAACGGGATCTTGCGGGCGGTTGCGGCGGCAGCGAACTGCTCGAGCATTTCGGGGCTTTCGTCGACGCCGATCACCCGGCGAAGCCGACCTCCCAACGGAAGGCTCGAACGTCCGCCGCCGCACCCGACGTCCAAGACCGACGCGTCGGGGCCGAGCATCGACGCCGCCGCCATCATCGACGGCGTGTCGGCCGGGTCGTCGTCGGAGGACTTGAACATCTTCGGCGGGTGAACCCACGGTGACACCGCGGCGTTCGCGAGTATCCGGTCGGGAATGGCCCAAGAGGCCAACGCGTCGGCCCAGCGGATCGCCGCTGACGTCTTCTCGGAAGTCATGGCATGAAAGTCTCCCAGTGCCGCGGCGGTGAAGCCGCTGGGCAGCAAGCCGTTCCGGTCACCCGGACAGGCCCATGGCGAACAGGCCGTACATCGCGTGGGTCGGGTCGGCCGCAACGGCGAAGGTCACGGAGCCGACGGTGGTTGCCGGTTTCATCATCGAACCGCCGGCTTCGACCACGGCACGAAGCGTGGCGTCGACATCCGGGGAGTTGAAGTAGACGAGCCAGTGTGCCGGAGCCTCGGCCGGTACTTCTGTGGGCATGGGGAGTATTCCGGCGACGTCAGCGTCTCCGAGTCTGAAGGTTGTGTAGCCGGAGGTCCGGTCGAGATGAGCCTGCCATCCGAACGCCGCGTCGTAGAAGCTGACCGCCGTGTGGGGATCGCGGGTCAACACCTCGCACCACGCAACTGCCCCCGCCACCGGCCTCATCAGGGGCGGCTCGCCTTCATCGGGCTCCGGCCCTCCCGCGATCAGCGAGAAGACCGCGCCGGTCGGATCGGCCACCACCGCCACCTTCGCCCCTCCGGGAATCTCGAACGGCTCAGCCAGAACACTGCCATTCGCGTTCGTGATTGCCCCGATGGTCTCGTCGATATCCGACACCCGTACGAACACCGTCCACATCGGCGGCGCTCCGTTCGGCGGCCCGCCAGCCATCACCCCGCCGGCCATCACCCCGCCGGCCTGATGTCCGCCCGCGAACGCCACGTGGTACACCCCCATCGGCGTTTCCGAACGCTCGAATGTCCATCCGAGAACCTTGGCGTAGAAAGCGCAAGCGGCATCGGCGTCGGGGGTCGAGAGGTCGACCCAATCGACTGTCCCTGTCCGAGATCTGAGAGCATTCATGTCCTGAACATGCGCCGACCTGACCCGCTGCGCAAGAGGGCCATGGTCACTTTTCCGGATCCCATTCGTCCCGGCCGGTGGTCGGCAGTCACGACGGCGACCGTTGGCCGAAGGTCCACGGTCCCGTCCACTTCGAGCGCAGTACCTGGCACAACCGTGTGCGGTGCGGGAGATCTCCCGAAACTCTTCTGCTGGACGCCCGGTCTGCTGGACGCCCGGCACGCAAGGGGGAAGACTCGAGAAACGACCACGTAGAGAGATCCTCATGCCCCGCACGAACCTCGCCTCCGGACTCCAACGACTGGCGGATGCCTCCCGTTCAGCGCGACGACTCGGCATCGACGCCGACGAGGCTGTCGGGCGCCAGCGGGGATTTCTCGCCACCGAAGAGGGCTTCACCCGCCGACAGCTCCTGGCCGCCGGGGTCATGGGTACCGCCGCGGCATCCTCGATCGGACAGCTCGTACTCTCCGGTCGTGCCGGAGCCGCACCCCGCCCGCGCTCGCAGCCGACCATTGCCGTGGTCGGCGCCGGGATCAGCGGCATGTCGGCGGCGATGACGCTGCGTGATGCCGGCTTCACCGGCGTGACCGTGTACGAGGCGAACTCTCGCATCGGAGGCCGCACCTTCACCCGATCGAACGATGGCTTCTTCGAAGCGGGCCAGTGGGCCGAGTGGGGCGGGGAGCTCATCGACTCCGCGCACAAGACCGTGTTCGCGCTCTGCCGGCGATACGGCTTCTCCACGGTCGACCTCGGCGGTCACGCCCAGGCAACCAACGGTGCCGAGGACACGTTGTGGTTCAACGGTGGCTACTACCCCTGGACCCAAGCGATCGCCGATTGGAAGTCCGCCGGGCTCGAGCAGCTCATCCAGTCGCAGATGTCGATCCTGCCGCCCTACCCATGGCCCTACAACGCAACGTGGTCCTCCGCTGCGCTTGCTCTATCGCGGATCACGATCGCCGAATGGATCCAGCGGTACGTCCCGGGTGGACTGACCTCTCGCCTCGGGAAGTTCATCGATGTCGCGTACACGATCGAATTCGGCGAGAACACGGAGCGTCAGTCCGTACTCAACCTGCTCGCCCTTCTGGGGTTCTCAAACGGCGGTGGCACGGGCGCCTGGTGGGTGTACGGGAAGTCCGACGAGCGTTGGAAGGTCGTTGGCGGCAACCAGCAGATCGCCCTGGCCCAGGCCGCCGAACTGGGTGCCGACAGGGTTGCCCTCGGACATGTCCTGGTCTCGGCGAGGCGAACGGCGGACGGACGCGCCTCGCTCGAATTCCAGAATGGTGCCGTGGTCACCGCCGATCGGGTGGTCTTCGCTGTTCCTCTCGGGGTGATGAAGCGAATCAAGGCGTTCGGTGGCTTCGCAGGCTCGGGGTTCGACACCGACGCGCGGAAGCTTGGCACGATCGACGCGCTCGGGTTCGGTGCGGACAACAAGCTGCAGTTACAGATCAGCGATCGGTTCTGGAGCCAACCCGGACCCTGGGGAAATGGGAACGGCGAGTCCTACTCGGACACCGGCTACCAGGAAGCGTGGCCCGTGACCGTCGGACAACCGGGCACGACAGGCATCATCAACAACTACACCGGCGGTGACGTGTCACGGCTGCTCAACCCGGCGGCTCCGTTCTCCGACACCGCTTCACCCGGCAAAGCCGGTTCGTTCGTACGTTCCGCCGCCGGCACCTTCCTCCGCCAGATCGAGCCGGTCCACCCGGGCATCACGCGGCGTTGGACCGGTCGGGCCCAGCTGTCGGTCTGGCACGTCAACCCGTACTCGTGGGGCGCCTACTCGTACTACCCACCCGGCTACTGCGAGCAGTACTGCACGTACGAGCGTGTGGCTGCCCGCCCGTTCCACTTCGCCGGGGAACACGTTTCCCAAGACGCGCAGGGTTACATCGAAGGGGGCGCGTACGAAGGAATCCGCGCCGCTCGGGAGATCGTCGCCGACTACGCCTAGGGTTCGGTGATGTGTCCAGGATGGCGTGATCCGGTGCGGTGGCTGGCGCCCTGATGCTGATGCTAGGCGCCTACGGCTCGGACGCTACGACCGGTTCGTCGGATCCGTCGACGGAATCGTTGGTGTCGTCGGTGTCGTCGTAGACGACCATTGCGATCGACGGGACCTACTGCTTGGGGCCTTCCGACGGCACCTTGCCGCTACGTCAGACGCCGAGACCGGTTTCATCGGGAAGCCGCAGAGGTCGAGATAGGTCTTGTCTTGGAACCAACGACGTAACGATGGTGCGGACGATGACGACCGAACCCGGTTCTGGCTTCGAGTAACGACCAGTCCAGCCCGGGCAGCAGCCAGAAGGGGTCCGGCTTTCCCGGATTCGTCGACTCGCCCTACGCTGAGCCAATGGCAGCTCGCAGCTACGTCTTCCCGCAGGTCGGCGACGACCTTGCAGCGATCGCCGCGAGGGAACTGCCGGGCATCGAGGACGCGGGTCAGCAGCTCCTCTCGTGGAACCTCCACCTTGCGGCGCGTGCCGGCCTCGGCCGTGGCGTTGGACTCCTCCCGAGTGACATCGTCTTCACCGAGCCCCCTCCGGCGCCGACGGCGCCATGACCGCGATCATCAGCCGCGCCACGCTCGCGGGAGGCCATGACGGCCGGGCCGAGATCGAGGTGGAGCTCACGTACGACAACGGCGGCACAACGACGATCTCGCTGGACGAAGAGGCGTGCACCGCGTCGCTCGATCGGGCTGGCGTGAGCTCGATCGACGAGCTCGTCGGACAACCGTGGAGCATCGTGCTCCCGGTACTCGAACAACTACCCGTGGGGAACCATGCTCGACCTCGTCATCCGTAACGGTCTCATCGTCGATGGATCCGGCCTTCCCGGCCGGCGCGGCGACGTGTCGATCCAGGACGGCGTCGTGGTGGCCGTTGGCGGTCGCGCCGGCGATGCACACCGCGAGATCGATGCCGCCGGCAAGATCGTCGCGCCGGGATTCATCGACCCGCACACCCACTACGACGCGCAACTCTGCTTCGACCCCTATGCGTTCCCCGCGATCGAACACGGTGTCACGACCGTCATCCCCGGCAACTGCTCGCTGTCGCTTGCGCCGCTGCGGACCGAACAACGCGAGGCGTTCAGCCGCATGTTCCGCCTCATCGAGGAAATGCCCGAAGCCGCCTTCGACTCCGGCGTGGACTGGCGCTGGGGCGAAGGCTTCGGAGGATGGCTCGACGCGTTGTCAGAGAACATCGCGTTGAATGTCGCGCCGCTCGTCGGGCACTCGGTGCTGCGGATGTTCGTGATGGGTGCCGACGCCCAACAGCGTGTCGCGACCCCAGACGAGATCACGGCGATGGCCGACCTCCTCCGGACGTGCCTCGACGCAGGGGCCGTCGGGATGTCCACGAGCTTCGTCGACATCGACGAGACCTATCGCCCCGTGCCGAGCCGCTGGGCCGGACCCGACGAACTCGACGCGTTGGCGGCAGTGCTCGGTGAGTACGACCGGGTGCTGCAGATCGTCCATGAGTTCTTCGACGCGGATCTCACCGTTGCCCGCGTGGAACAGCTCGCCGAGCTCTCGCTGCGACACGGCATCACCACGACGCTGTCGCCCTTGTTCCACTCGGACGCGAACCACCACGGCGTCGAGAAGGTGATGGCTGCGGTGGAGGCCGCACGCGCACGCGGAGCAGCGGTGTGGCCACAGGTGCAGACCCGCCCGATCGACATCAGCTTCACGCTCGATCAGCGCAGCCTGATGCTTCTGACGATGCCGTCATGGTGGCAGGTCGCCTCGATCGCGGACCATGCCGAAAAGCTCGCTGCGGTCATCGACCGCCGTCAGGCGCTCGTCGATGAGATGAACGCGCTTGCGAGTCGTCCCAACGCCGGTCTCGGCGCTGGCGCGTTCGTCGTGCGAGACGTGGTCCACGACCGAAATCGCACCTTCGTCGGTCGCACCATCGACGACATCGCTCGCGAACGCAACGCCACGCATGGCGACACGGTCGTCGACCTTGCGCTCGACGAAGAACTCGGCACCTGGTTCATGCGGGCGTCCGTCGGGCACAACAACTCCGAAGTGATCGGCGCGCTGCTGGCGAACCCGCTCGTGCATGTTGGCGCATCCGATGGCGGCGCCCATGTCGGTTCGTTCTCCACCTTCGGCGACACCGGCTTCTTGTTCTCCGAGTTCGTCCGCACCACGAGATCGCTAACTCTCGAGGCGGCGGTCAAGAAGATCACGCTCGACCCCGCCACGATCTGGGGACTCAAAGGTCGGGGACTGTTGGCCCCTGGCTACGCCGCCGATGTCGTGGTGTTCGATGCCGAACGCATCGGTCGAGGCCCCGAGATCGCCTCCGACGACTTCCCCGGCGAAGGCATCCGATGGATCCGCCGTCAGGAGGGAATCGACACGGTGATCGTGAACGGCGAGATCACGTGGGCTGCCGATTCCGGCTACGTCGCCGACGCCCGCGCCGGAAAGATCGTCACCCGCTGACTCGGTGTTCCCGTGCTCGGCGTGCCACGCTGGGCTTGTGATGACCGACATACTCCCGGCCGGGTGCCGTTCCGACGTGGCCGACATCGGCGGGACTCGGATCCATTACGTCGAAGCCGGCGAAGGGCCGCTCCTTCTCCTGATCCACGGCTTCCCTGAGTCGTGGTACTCGTGGCGCCATCAACTCCCGGCACTCGCCCAAGCCGGGTATCGCGCCATTGCGATCGACGTGCTCGGCTACGGCCGATCGTCGAAACCACTCGCCGTCGAGGACTACCGCATGGTTCGCCTCGTCGCCGACAACGTCGCGCTGGTGTCGGCCCTCGGAGTCGACACTGCAACGATCATCGGACACGACTGGGGAGCGCCGATCGCGTGGAACTCGGCGATGCTGCGACCCGATGTCTTCACCGCAGTTGCCGGCCTGTCGGTGCCGTTCGCCCCACCAACGGATGTTCGCCCGACCACCAGGATGCGGGCCATGGCCGGCGACGAGGAGTTCTATATCGAGTACTTCCAGGAACCCGGCCGCGCCGAGGCCGAGATCGAGGCCGACATCCGCGACTGGCTGCTCGGCTTCATGTTCAGCACCTCTGGTGATGCGCCCCCGCCGGACCCTTCGGGCACGGTTGGCACGGTCCCACGTGGCGCCCGCATGAAGGACCGTTTCCGCCGGCCCGAAACGATGCCGGCGTGGCTCACCGACACGGATCTTGCTATGTACACAAATGAGTTTGAGCACTCCGGGCTCCGTGGTCCACTGAACCGCTACCGCAACGTCGACCGTGACTGGGAGGACCTCGCGGCCTTCCGAGGGGCGAAGATCGACGTGCCCGCACTGTTCATCGGAGGCGATCGCGACGGCCCGACCGTGATGGGCGCGCCGGCCATCGCCGCCTTCGATCGGACCCTTCCGAAGCTGTACCGTTTGCTCATCCTCGAGGGCTGCGGACACTGGACCCAACAGGAGCGTCCCGAGGAAGTCAACGCGGCGCTCACCGACTTTCTCCGGAGCCTTCCATGAGCAACACCGCGACCGCTCGACGTGTCGAAGACCCGCAGAACATCGCCGTCGTCGGCGGAGGCATGGCGGGCCTGCTCGCCGCCCTCGTTCTCGCTCGTGACGGGCACCGGGTGACGGTCTTCGAACGCGACGACACCGACGTGCCTGCTACCGCCGATGAGGCGTTCGACCACTGGGACCGACGCGGTGCAGCCCACGCCCGCCAGTCGCACGCGATCCTTGCCCGGCTCCGCCGAATCCTGCGCGAACGCGCCCCCGATGTGCTCGATGCGCTCCTTGCGCAAGGCGCCACCGAGCTGAGCGTGGAGCGGATCCTCCCGCCCGACATCACGGACCGCGAACCGCGGCCCGGCGATGAGGACTTGGTTCTGCTCTGCTGTCGGCGTCTCACCATCGAGTGGGTGCTCCGCAAGGCCGTGACGTCCGAACCCGGCGTGGTCTGGCGGGGAGGCGTCGGCGTGGCCGGTCTTCTCGCCGAAGGAACCGATGTTCGTGGCGTCCGCCTCGAAGACGGCACCGCGGTGGAGGCTGATCTCGTCGTTGTCGGCGGAGGGCGTAACTCGCCGGTGCTGGAGTGGATCGGTGCACTCGGAGGCGCCTTGCAACCGGTCGAAGAGGTCAGTGAAGCCGGGATCGTCTACCTCTCGCGGTTCTATCGGCTTCGCGATGGTCAGGAGCTGCCACTGCTCACCAAGGACGGTGCCGGTGGAGATCTCGGTTACGCGGCGTTCGCCGGGTTCTACGGCGACAACGACACGTTCTCCATCACGTTTGGCGTGCCGACGAACGATCGTGAACTGATGGCGATCCGCGACGAACGTGCGTGGGAAGCGGCGATCCGTTCCTTGAAGCCGCTCGCCCCGTGGACCGCCGATGGTCTTGCCGAACCGATCACTGCGGTGGAGTCGATGGCGCGCTTACGAAACCGACTGCGTCGATTCGTAGTCGATGGTGAACCGGTTGCCACCGGTGTCGTCGTCATCGGCGACGCCGCCGTAGCCACGAACCCCTGGTACGGCAAGGGTTGTTCGCAGGCGGGCATCGCCGCCGTTGCCCTCTCCGAGGCACTCGTTGTGCACGGCCGCGATCGCGTGGCATTGGCTCTCGCCATGGACGCCGCTGTGCGCACCGAGTTGGAACCGCACTACGCCCTCGCCGTTCGTCAGGACGCCGATCGGATGAAGATGCACGCGGCGATGCACGACGGCGCTGAGCCGGATGCGATGGCCTCGGCCACTCGCGACTTCATCATCAACGGATTGATTCCCGCGACCCGCGTCGACCCCGACGTGTTTCGAGCCTTCTTCCGGGCCTTCAACATGCTCGATACCCCCGATGCGCTGATGGCCGATCCGAAGGTTCTGGCGGGTTCGATGGCGGCCCACGCTGCGAAGGACGAACGCCCGCCCCTGCCCAAGCTCGGACCGGACCGCGACGAATTCCTCGCGGTGATGGCCACCGCGGCGGTGGGCTAGCCGGGCAATGTCGTGCTGCCACGATGGGCAGCGACACCGCAATCCGACACCGTGCTGGTAGCCATTCGACACGGGAGTCATCTGATGTCCGCATACCTTCACTCGCATTCAGCGCGACCCAGCGTGTTCCGTCGTGTCGTTGTGGTCACGGTGGTGACCGCTCTGTCGACCACGCTCGGCATCTCGATCGCCCGAGCCGACGCCATCGAGCCGGGTGTCGCGCGAAACGACTGCCTCACGGCGAAGACGAAGTTCAACGGGCAGCGATCGCTCCGCGATTGCTGCGTCTTCGTGATGGATGTCGATGACATCCGCTGCTATGGGACGAAACCGTCCTCGAAGATCCGTCCGCGCGTGGCGCCGCTCCCACAGGTAGGCGGCCTCCCGCCGGACGCAGCGGGCAGCGCTGCTGGAGGAGCGTCAGGCGGTGGAGCCGGCGCAGCTTCTGCCGGCTCCTCGTCGGCCGGCGGCGCCGGTGCCACTGGGTCAGTCGCGGTGGCCGGATGCATCGCGTCGGCCGACCAGGCGACGCTCACGGCGCTGCTCGAGAAGAAGCAGAAGGACCGCTACGCGCTGCTCGACATCGTCACGAACCGTCGCCAGTCGCTCGCCAAGCGGAACCAGGCGTGGGTCGACCTCGATGTCCTCGAGGGCCAGATCAAGTTGCTTGCGGCCGCCGTCGCTCGCCCTCGGTGCGACGCAGGCGGATCGGCGTCGGGCGCCGCGACTCCACCGACGACCGCGGGAGGGTCCCCCGCGACCGGCGGGGCGGGGTCGTCGACCGAGGTCAGGGCGGTGCTCCCCGGACCCGGTCAGGTCAGCGTCATCGGCTGGCGCGACAACCTTCGGGCCTTGAGCGGCTTCCAATACGGACCGGCCTACGCGTTCAAATGCCCGCCGCTCGCTGATCCCGCGCAGGCGGGCCAGGCCTGGGGCACCGACCTCTACACCGCCGACTCCTCGATGTGCACCGCTGCCGTGCACGCCGGCAAGGCGAGCTTCGCGGCTGGCGGGATGTTCACGATCACGGCAATCCCGGGAGCACCGTCGTTCACCGGAACCACGCGTAACGGCGTTGCCACCGGGAACTACGGTTCGTTCCCCGCAGCAATCCAGTTCAGCTGATCGAACTGGTCCGGGCCGATCTCGGTCTCGGCCGCGGGGTGATGGGGATTGTCAGACCCTCCTCGGCAAAGTGTCGACATGACTCGGCACAAACATCGCTCATCGTCTCGCCCCAACCGCGGCCGCTTCACCCCGAGTGGCTTCGCTGATCCTGATTCGCCGCCCCGTCGCCAGTGCGGCTGCATCGGCTGCGAGGCCGAAGCCCGTGGTGAGGTGTTTGATCCGAAGGCCGAGTGGCGAGGGGTTGGCGAAGTCGTGGCCCGCACAGGCATGGCCATTCGGGGCGTGATTGGTTCGTCTGGGGAGATGTCGTGGGCGTACTCGATCGGGCGCGTACTCGGCGGTCTGCCCGAGCTGATCGTCGTTGGGATGCCGTCGCGCCAATGCGCTCATCTCATCAATCACGTGGCCGAGGATTGGGACCGGGTGCTCCGAGGTGAACTCGACCAGGCCGTGCAGCTTTTGCCGGTACCCGAACGAGTCGTCGCCACAACCGACTACGTGCTCGACGCCTGTCGCTTCGCTCAAGAACGCGGACTTCACAACGAACTGCAGGTGACGCAGATCCTCTGGCCCGATCGAACAGGTCGGTTTCCGTGGGATCCCGCCTCCGATTCGGCAATGCGCCGTAGCCAGCCGATACTCGGGCTCATCAACTCCATGGGCGCGTAACGATCGATACGAAGACCGACGGCGATGCCGCACTGGCCGGGCCGGTCCTTGGCGTACTCAGGGGCCGGTGTCCGCGGTGGTGAACACGTAGGGCTCGAGCGTCTCCTGGGCGCGGTTGCGCCAGCGATGCCATGCGCTGCCGCCGTAGTAGGCCAGGCTCCCCGGCTCGGCGTCGCCGTGCCCGTTGTAGTACGACAAGCAGTCCCGCAGCTTGGCGCTGGCGCTGTCTGCTTCTCGGCAGTGTTGCGCGTACGCAATCTCCGGCTCCTCGCGCACGTCGACCACGTTGACGCCGCGATCGCGCATCGTGGCGAGCAGCCAGGCGATGTACTCGACGTGCTGTTCGATGGCATCAGTGAAGTTGAAGCTCCCGCCTCCGCCCTGCGGCCCGGTCACGACGAAGAGATTCGGGAAGCCGTAGCTGTGAATGCCGAGGAACGTCTTCGTGCCTTCGGATTTCCACTTCTCGCTCAACGTGCGACCGCCTCGTCCGGTGATCATGTTGAACGTCGATGTCGCCATCCACTGGAAACCCGTCGCGTAGATCAGCACATCGAGCGGATACTCGACGCCGTCGTGCACCACGCCGCGTTCGTTGATGTGGCTCACGCCCATCGGCGCGGTATCGACGAGGACCACGTTGGGTCGGTTGAAGGTCGGCAAGTACTCGTCGTGAAAGGTCGGGCGCTTGCACCCGTAGGGGTAGTACGGCTTGAGGGCCTCTGCCGTCTTGGGATCCTTCACGATCGCGTCGACGCGCGCCCGCACCTGCTCCATGATGCGGAAGTTGGTCTCGAGCTGCTTGTCGATCATCTCGTCCGGTGAAAGCTGCCGTTCGTGTTCCTTGCGCTCCTTGAAGTCGGCGACCTTGCCGGCCAGGTAGTCGTCGTTGGCCTTGATGGCGGTACGTCCCGCCGAGATCTTCGAGAATCGTGCCCGCCGGGCGCGGGCCCATCCCGGCTCGTTCGCCCACGTCGCGATCTCGTCGTCGGTGGTCGCCCGCTGATCACGCACGTCGATGGTCGACGGTGTGCGCTGGAACACGTAGAGCTCATCGACGATCTTGGCCAGCTCGGGAATCGCCTGCACGGCCGTCGCTCCGGTCCCGATGATCCCGACGCGCTTGCCTTCGAGCTCGACGTTGTAATTCCAACGTGAGGTGTGGAACGCGTCGCCGCGGAAAGTCTCCATGCCCTCGATGCGGGCCAGCTTGGGGCTGGTGAGGATGCCGTTGGCGAGGATGACGTAGCGCGCCCGCATCGCGTCACCGCGGTCGGTCCGAACTGTCCACATGCCCGCCGCCTCGTCCCACTCCGTCTGCTCCACGGTGGTGTGGAACAGGCAGTGGTCGTAGAAGCCGAACTTGTCGGCCATCGTCTGGCAGTACTCGAGGATTTCGAACCCCGACGCGAACTTCATCGACGGGATGTATCCCATCTCCTCGAGCAGCGGCAGGTAGCTATAGGCCTCGACGTCGCACGCCACACCGGGATAGCGGTTCCAGTACCAGGTGCCGCCGACATCACCGCCTTTCTCACAGAACCGAACGTCGATGAACCCCGCCTCGCGCAGCCGATACCAGAGGAGCAGACCGGCAAAACCGGCGCCGACGACGAGTACCTCACACTGATCGGTGAGCGCCTCCCGAGGCACGGGGTCGGCGGAGTACACGTCCTTCAGGTACGAGCTGAAGGCGCCGTCGATCGGCATGTAGTCCGCCGCGCCCCGCCGCGCCTCTTTGTAGGCGCGGTACTTCGCCTGTTCTTCGGCGTTGAACACGGCTCCCGGTGGAGGCGGTGGGAGCGTCGTGAGTGACTCGTCGTCGAGGATCGAATAGCCCTTGCCGGCGATCTTGTCGGTCGCCTTGGCGGCCCGGGTAGCGAACACCTTGAGGCCGGTATCGGGATCGATCCTGATGGACACGCGTAGCTCCTCACTCGGGCGGTCACGGGCGTTGCGGACCTGAACCTAGCGGTTGGGACGGAAACTCCCGAAGTCGGGGTACGAGCTGCGGCGATACGCGGCCCGGATTGGGTCGGCCGGCGTTCTGGGTCAGCTGGTGTGCGCTGGGTCGGGATTTGCGCATATTTGCGTCTCCGCCGACCCAACGACGGGAGCTGACCCAACGACGTGAGCTGACCCAGGAATTGGGGGTCGGTTCGAAGTCGCGGCGGGTCTCCCGCTAGGTTCGCCGGATGGCTCGCGACTCACGGAACCTCGCCAAGATCGCCGGGGTCTTCGAACACCCGGGTCGACATCTTCCCGATCTGAGCCTTCCGCAGATCCACGCGCAGGTCGCTGTCGGTGCGCTCGCCGATGCCGGGCTCGCGCTCTCGGACGTGGACGCGTACTTTTGCGCGGGCGACGCCCCCGGGTTCGGCGGCATCTCGATGGCGGACTACCTCGGTCTGCGCGTCAACTACACCGACACCACCGAGACCGGCGGTTCCTCGTACCTCGCCCATGTCGGCCATGCGGCGGCCGCAATCGCCGCCGGCAAGTGCCGGGTGGCGCTGATCACGCTCGGAGGCAAGCCCCGCACGGGAGGCGCCGCGCCGGGCGGGAGTGCCGGCGGTGCCAGTGCACCGGAGGGTCCGTTCGAATCGCAGTGGGGTTCCAACGTCCCAAACATGTACGCGCTTGCGGCTGCTCGGCACATGTACGAGTTCGGAACGACGAGCAGCCAGCTCGCCATGATCAAGGTCGCGGCGTCGAAGCATGCATCGCACAATCCCAACGCCTTCCTTCGCGATGTCGTCACCGTCGAGCAGGTGCTCGACTCGCCCATGGTGGCCGATCCGCTCCATCGACTCGATTGCTGCGTCATCACTGACGGCGGAGGTGCGGTTGTCGTCGTCAGCCCTGAGGTGGCGCGGGACCTTGCGCGGCCGGATCGCTGCGCATCCGTGCTCGGGCACGGCGAGGCGATCAAGCACAGCGCGAACGGACGCGTCGACCTCACCCACACCGCTGCGGTGTGGTCGGGTCCGCGGGCGTTCGCCGAGGCCGGCGTGATCCCCGCAGACATCCAGTACGTGTCGATCTACGACAGCTTCACGATCACCGTGCTGGAGACGCTCGAGGACCTGGGGTTCTGTGAGAAGGGGAAAGGCGGGGCCTTCGTCGAGTCGGGCGCGCTCGAGGCCGGTGGTCGATTGCCGTTCAACACCGACGGCGGTGGACTGTGTAACAACCATCCGTCCAATCGAGGTGGCATGACCAAGATCATCGAGGCCGTTCGACAGCTTCGCGGCGAAGCCCATGCCGCGGTGCAGGTGCCGGGTTGCGAGCTCGCCCTCGCCCACGGCACCGGAGGCAACCTGGGCACCCGGACGGGTTCCGCCACCCTCATCCTCGGGAGGACGTCGTGAGCGGTTCACTGCCGGTGCGTAACGTCGACGTGAACGGCGAAACGCGTCCGTTCTGGGAAGCGACCGCGATCGGACAGCTGGTGCTGCCGCGTTGCGTCGGGTGCGGAGCAACGATCTGGTATCCGAAGAGCTTCTGTCCGCTCTGCGCTTCGTCGTCGGTCGAGTGGGTGCCCGCGTCGGGACGGGGGAAGGTGTATTCGTTCTCGATCACCCGAAAGGGTGGCGGTGTGTGGGCGGAGCACAGTCCCTACGTGGTGGCCTACGTCGAGCTGGAGGAGGGCCCTCGCGTCCTCACCAATATCGTCGGCTGCGACGTCGACGACGTCCGCATCGGCATGGCCGTTTCCGTCGTGTTCGACCCGACCCCGGACGGGCCCGCGGTCTATCGGTTCCGGCCGACCCCTGCCGAATAGCTGTGATGGAGCGGGGGTTTCCGCTCTTTTCCGGTCGGGTGGCACGAGGCTGGTGGTGTGGCTCCGGGTTCGGTTCGTGCAGGTGCGTGGCTCCGGAATCCTCGGAGTACTTGCTGATGGCTGAAGCTCTCGGCGCAAATGTTTGCCCGGTGACGTTGAAGGGTCCTCGAAGTCGCGGCCCCTCGCGGCGCGAAGACGACGCCCGCTTCGTCGCCCTCGGGCGTCGCCACGACACCACCGAGTGGAGGTCCGATCCCCGCCATAGGTACACAGATGAACGAAGCAGAAGCCCGATCTGGCCAACAACCCGTACACACCACGCGCAGACCCGAACGCCACGGCCCCTCGCCGAGACCGGCGTACGAAGAGCGGCACACCAGCCGGCACCGCCCCAAGATCTCCGGCCATGGCACCTATCCCGCCCACGTCATCGGTCACGTAGGGACGGCAATCGCAAGGAGGTCCGGAACTGTTTATGGGGACGCACCCTGGCTTTTGGAAACGTTTCGAGCAATACTACGAATCCGGGCAGTCTTTCCATCGGGAAAACGGGAGTGCGGTCTGCTCTTGGTGACGAAGTGCGCGGGACGGAGTGGGTATGTGGCAGCGGTCGTCAAGAAGACGGATCGTCCTTGCGTCGGTAGCCGTGATCGCGAGTCTCCTGGTCTCGAACCAGTCGACCGCACTGGCCCCTGATTCTCGCGTCGGCCCGGGTCCAAGGCCCGCATCGGTCCAGGGTGTCGACCCGATGACGGACGCGGGATCGGGGCACGGAAACGCAGGCCTTCATGCCGTGCTTCACGGGGGCGGGCCGCCGGTCTTTCACTTCACCCGTCGCCCGAACTCGAGGCGAAAACGGCGTTTGAACATCCCGGCGCTCTCGCCTGCGCAACTCGACGCCGTCATCGAACAGGTCGACCTGGCCGAGTCGGCCACGATGAATCTGGTTGGCGGGCCGGCTTCGCTTACAACCGTGGCGCCGATGACAGCCATGGCGCCGACGGTCCCTGAGAGCACCACCTCATCGACGTTGCCACCCTCTTCCGGGACGTCCTCCACGGTCGAGCCGTCTTCGACAACGTCGTCCACGGTCGAGCCGTCTTCGACGACGTCGTCCACGGTCGAGCCGTCTTCGACGACGTCCTCCTCCCCGCCGACTTCGACTTCGACTTCGACGACGACCTCGACGTCGACTTCGACGACCACCTCGACGTCGACTTCGACTTCGACCTCCACGTCGACTTCGACTTCGACGTCCACGACGATCCCGGCGACCCCGCCTGGTGGAGCGGACAACTGGAGCCCCTCGATCCTGTTGCGGACCTCTGACGGTCAATGGGCGACGCCGGTCCATGCTGCTCTCATGGGCGACGGAAGCACAGTGTTCATCGGCACGTCACGCACGGCCGAACCGCCAACCGACGGGACGCCGAGCCACAGCATTTCGTGGACGTACACGCCTTCCTCAATCGGTTCGGTCCTGCCCTCAAGCCTGGTGGTGAACCAGATCGCCGAATCGATCCAGTTCGATGGGGTCCAATCGGGCGACGCCTACATCATCGACGACCTGATTTGTACGGGAGCGGCCCACACCTCGACCGGCAGTCTGCTCATCTCCGGCGGAAGTCGCTTGGTGAAAGTGCAATCGACGGGTGAGACGATCGTGTTCGGGCTCACCACGCAGTCCGTCTTCAAGAACGGCGTCTGGACTCGCCTTCCGGGTCAGATGCTCGGAGTCGGTCCATACACCACGAACGGTCGTTGGTATCCGACTGTCACTCGCCTCCCCGACGGTCGCATGATGACGATGGGTGGTCACGAGTTCGTTACCACCAGCGGCTTCTTCCCGAATCTCTCGCTTGAGACGATCAATCCGACCACCAATGCTCGGGTTTTGAAAGCAACGGCGGCGTTCACCACACCATTGCTTGCGGCCCAGGATTACACGCACGTTTTCGTGCTGCCAACCAGCGTCGGCGGAGCAGACCTCATCATGGGCGGTGAGTTCGGATACCCGGTAATGGCGAGTTCCACGCTGCCCAGTGTGTGGGTCGCCGGGCGTCAACCTCGCCCGGGATCCGTCGATGGAATCAACTATGGCGCTTCGACAGCGATGCTGCCGATTCGAGTCAACAACGGCGAATGGGGATACTCGAACGGGTCTCTCATCCTCGCCGGAGGCAATATGGGGAAGGCAGCGCAGCACCAAGCGGACGTGTTTGATCCATCGACGAGTCCCGGATGGCGGCCTTCCATCGAACTTGGTACTAAACGCCACCATCCGAGCACGGTGTTGCTCCCCGACGGCCGAATCTTGATCGTGAACGGGCATGACATGAGCGGTGATTCAGGAGTCACGTCTGCTCAGTACGTCGATCCAAAGAACGGCTTCTCGGTCACGAACGGAACATCGTCATCGGGCGTCGTCCGGGGCTACCACTCGGTCGCCTTGTTGCTCGCCGACGGACGCGTGCTCATCGGGGGAGGTCGTGGCCAAGTCACGTCCACGACGCTCGAAAAGCCGACGTTGCAGTACTACTCACCTGACTACGTGTCGAAGCCGCGGCCCTCGATTTCCTCGGCTCCATCATCGATTGGTTTCGGTGGTGGCTTCAATGTCACCGTGACCGGTCCCCGACCTTCTGAGGTCGTCCTCATGGCCTTGGGATCGATGACCCATTCAGTCGACATGGATCAACGTTCGGTTCAACTCGCCGCGACCATCGGGACCACCGATGCGAACGGCGTGACCTCTGTGACCGTCACCGGTCCGGCGAACTCGCAAGTGGCGCCTCCCGGCGATTACATGATGTTTGTACTGAGTTCAGGAAGGGTTCCGTCGGTAGCCAAGATTGTTCGTCTCGGTTGATCCTGGCGGGGCTTCAGAACCCACTTCGGATCATGTGGCCACGCTGACGCTGGCGCTGGCACGTATGCCGCGCCAACGCTGGCTGATCGTCAAGTGTGATCATTCCTTCACTTCGGCAAAGTGGTTCCTGATGACGAGCTCGTTAGGGACACCTTTTGGCTACTGATCTGTGAAGGCAATACCTCTTTTGGCTATTGCCCCGTTGAATCACCGTCCTTAGGGTTGAGCGATCGAACGTGTTGCGCGCTAGCACCCGCAACGTCGGTCGAATTCCGGCGCCGGCGTCCGGAACGAAAGGGGGGAGTGGTGGGCCAAGACAGAAGCAGCACTCGACCGTTGTCGTGGCGCGGGCAGCGGTCCCCTGTTGACGAGTTCGTGCGCTCGCTGGCCTCTGGACCGGTCGTCAACGGCAGGCAACGACCGTCCGTAACGGCATCGCGCCACGTCGGTAGCGCCTCGATCCTGACTGACACGCTGGTCCAGAACGGACACCGAAGCCGGTCGGTCTCCGTGACCACTCAGTCGCTCGGCCCAGGACTCATCGACCTTACGCAATGGCCGGAACCGGCCATTGACTCCTGCGAGGTTCCTGACTCCGGCGAGGTTGAGCCCACTGAGATATCGAGACTCGCCGACGAAACCACCGAGGAACTTCTTGCACGTAAATTACGGCTCGCGGAGTTCGTCATTTTGCCAAATGATACCGTTGCCTATCGGTTCGTCAAACGAGCGTTCGATATTGTCGGTGCCACTATTTTGCTTGTGCTCACCGCTCCATTCATGTTGGCACTTGTCGTTCTTGTTCGACGTGATTCCGACGGCCCCGCGTTCTTCAGACAGCAGCGCGTCACGAAGAACGGGAGACATTTCACATTCGTCAAGTTCCGGACGATGTACGTCGACGCCCGCGAACGGTTCCCGGAGTACTACGCGACGCTGGACCACACGCTGCACGAAGACGACGTGTTCTACAAAGTCGCCGACGATCCACGGAACACACCGTTTGGTCGATGGTTGCGGCGGACCACGCTTGACGAACTCCCAAATCTCTTCAACGTGCTCAAGGGAGACATCAGTCTCGTTGGGCCGCGCCCGGACCTCCCCGAGCTGGTACGCCGCTATCGCCCGATCGAACTTTCATGCCTCCTTACCAAGGCGGGCATGACGGGGTCGGCGCAAACGAAGGGCCGTAGCCTTCTCACCGTTCGCGAGAGACTGAGGTTGGACCTCAACTATGTCTCGCACCAGAGCCTTTGGCTCGATGCGAAGATTCTCGGACGTACGGCATTCGTCGTCTTCCTGCGCCATGGAGCGTTCTGATGGTCGAGGTGACCCTCTGCGTGGTGATCGTCACCTACAACTCTGGCGACGACGTCGTCCGATGCGTCGAGGCTCTTGAAGACGCGGTGTCCTGCCCTTACGCCGTCGTCGTTGTTGACAACGCATCCTCCGACGGAGTGGTGGACGTGCTTGTGGATCGATTTTCCAACGTACGAGTGATTCAGATGACGGAGAATGTGGGCTTTGCCCGAGCGGTCAACGTCGGGATGCGCGCGAGCGAGGCTCCGTTCGTGCTGGTGTTGAACCCCGACACGATTGCCAGTCCGGCTTCGATCGACGTGCTGCTGCGTTTCGCCGCCGACAACGACGGTCTGGGGCTTGCGGCGCCTCGCCTCTTTTACCCCGACGGCCGCGATCAGGGAACGGCTCGCTCGTTTCCGACCGCCGCCGCCGGAATCTTTGGACGTCGTTCACCCCTCACCCGCCGGTTTCCCGGCAACCGATGGTCTCGGCGCTTCTTGTCCGGAAGCGACGCCGGCGACGAGCCCTTCGTCTGCGATTGGGTATCCGGCGCGTGCATGCTCATTCCCCGTCGCACCATCGAAGAGACGGGTGGATTCGACGAGCGCTACTTCCTGTTCTGGGAGGACGCGGATTGGTGTCATCGAATGGCGAACCGCGGCCTCAAGGTTTGGACCGTGCCCGGGTCGGTCGTGGTGCACAAGGAGGGCGGAAGTCGCAGTGGTTGGCCAACTTCGGTGATCAAGCACTTCCATCGTGGCGCCTATCTGTATTGGAAGACCTTTGAGGCCCCGCAGGTGTGGAACCCGTTGCGGTGGATCGCCGCTGGCGCCCTCGGAGCGAGAGCGCTGACGCTCATCACAATCAACAAACTCAGCGTGCGAACGTCGCCCCGCGGGCCGTCCACCTCCCCACTCCTCCAGCGCTGAGGACAGTGCCCTGATGAACGTAACTGACGATGTCGACACGCCGCCCGGTGTCCGAGACCAATCGCTGCGCACGCGCCGGATGCGCCGGTCTGTTCGGCGGCGTGCGACTGCGCGCGACAGCTCCGCGTCCGGTCCGGGGCCGACGGACGGGCGGGACGGACTACGTGACCAGACGGGAGTTACCGTGCGGACGGCGCGCCCGAGCGGAGAGCCGCCGGTACTCAAGCTCCGCTCCTGGTGGCGGATCCCTGTCGTCGCGCTGTTCGCCGGCTTCCTCGCGTTTCTCGGAAGTTTCGTGATCCCGGCTTCGTATGAGTCATCCACCCGAGTCCTTGTGCGTGGCCGAGACGCGACCATTCTGAGCAGTACAGGCACCAACCTCGGAAGCCAGCCGGGCATCGTCGATTCGACCCTCGGCACGGCGCTCACGAGTACCCAGATCGCCGTGTTGGGAAGCCACGACGTCGCTGAACGGATCGTCACCCGGCTCAAACTCGATCAGCGTCCTGAAGAGACGGGCGCCATCCATAACGTCAAAGCGGTCGTCGCTGGGTTCATCAAACGAGGTCGCGCTTACGTTAGCCACGGCATGTACCGCGAGCCGACCAAGCGCGAACAAGCTCTCGAAGATGTGGCCACCGGCCTGCGCGCCAGCGCGGTTGGGGACTCGTTCGTCGTCGAAATATCAGCCGTGGGCAGCACCCCGGAAGACGCGCGAAACATTGCGAATACCGCAGCCGCAGTTCTGGTCGAGATGAGCAGCACTCGGTCGTCGAAAGAGGCCGAGGCGAATCGTGCGGCAATTCAGACGCAGCTTGACCGGGCCCTTGCCGGTCAAGCTGCGGCAGAGCAAGCCGTTGCCGAATACAAGCGGGCGAACAACATCACGAGTCTCGAATCGTCGCTCGTGCTCAGTGCATCCAGCCTTCAGGAGCTGCGTTCGCAACTCAACAGCACCGAGGCCGAGCTGAGTTCGGTGAAGGCTCGGCTCGCCGAGACAAAAGCTCAGCTCGCGAGGACTGCGCCGACAACCAACAGCAAGACCGCCATCCAGACCGGACGCAGTTCGACCGAGGTTTCCAACAGCGTCACCAACTCGAACTACACGGAACTGCTGTCGACGAGCCAGCGCCTCACCGCGGAGATAGCTGGTCTCACGGCAAAAAGCGCGTCGTTGAAGAAGTTCCTCGCCGCCAAGCCTGAGGCGTCGGCTTCCCTGCCGGAAACCGAAGCCGGACTTGGTGTGCTCACGCTGAATCAAGAATTGGCGAAGGACGTCGTTCGCGGCCTGAGCAGCGAATACGAGCTCGCAGTGTCACGAACGCAGCGCGGATCGGTCGAACTCACGCGGCTCGACAAAGCGGCGTTGCCGCTGTATCCGGTTGCGCCGGCGCGGTGGATGTACCTCATGCTCGGCCTCGTGCTCGGGGGACTCTTTGCGTTCGTTGCCACGTATCGGTCGCTCCGCCGCAACGGTGCGTTCGCCCCGCCGGCCGTACTCGAGCACGACTGGTACTACACGAGCGTGCTGCCACCGAGGTTTACGTTCGAAGAGCGCTCCTCGAAGCTCGCTGCTTCGGACAGCAGCGGCGACCCGATCGACCTCACTGTCGGAGACCCGCCATCGTGAGCGCCAACACTGGCATTGAATACGCTCGTCCACCCCGGCCGGTCGCTGTTTCTGTGGCCGTGAGCACGATTGCTCAGCTTCTCGCAAGAGGGGTCCATCTCTGCGTCAACGTTGGCATCTCGCTGGCTCTCATCCGGTACTTCGGACCACGGCGCTACGGCGATTTCGTGTTCGTCATCACGGTCACCGCGGTGTTCGCTCTCGTCAGCGAATTCGGCCTACGAAACCTTGCTGTGCGATCGATCTCCCGTGACCCGGCGGTCGCCCCGCTGATGCTCGGCTCAGTGCTGGCCGCTCGCATGGCAACCGGTCTGGTCACCGCAGCGGCCGCGCAATTCGTGTGTCTCGCGTTCGGTGCGGATCGCACGGTCCACTACGCGGTCCTCGTGTCGTCCATGCTCTTCTTCACCGATGCGTTGATGTCTATCGGGATCATCTTCCAGGTGGAACTTCGTCAAGAGTATGACGCGGCCATTCGAGCCACGATTGAGTTGCTCGAATTGGTCATGATCGTCGTGCTGATCCGACGCTCGGCCGGGCTCGTGGCCATCGTTGCGGCGCCAGTGACGTCAGCGTGGATTGGTGTCGCGCTGATGGCGTTCATGGCCCGCTTGCGTTTCGGTCTCCGTCTTCGTGTCGACTGGCGCGCACTACCCACCCTGCTTCGTGAGGCATTCCCGTTCGCTCTCATCGGGATCGCCGGTGTCGCGTATCTGAAACTCGACGCTCTGGTTCTGGTAGCCCTTCGTCCAAGAACCGATGTCGGTGTGTACGGGGCTGCGTTCCAGCCGATCGAGAACGTGCTGCTCACGTCGATCATCCTGACAAACGTGTTGTTCCCGATCCTCGCCGCAACGTACGTACCTGATAGGGAGCGCTTTCGAAAGGTGTACCAGTCTGGTGCTGAGGCGCTGGTTGCCGTCGTCGCCCCGGTGCCGATGATCCTGCTGGTCCTCGGCGACCCGTTCGTCCAGTCGGTCTACGCAAGCAAGTACGCGGGAGCAGTCCGTCCGCTTCAAACGCTGGCCTTCGCATTGATCTTCATGGTGGTCAACGTCTGGCAGGGATTTGTTCTGGTTGCCGCCGGACGACAGCAGGCCACGTTGGTGTATGTCTCGGTCGCAATCGTTTTGAACGTGATCGTGGACGTGTTCCTTGTGCATCGCTACGGACCGCAAGGGGCAGCCGTAGGCACACTTCTGACCTCGCTCTTTCTCGTCGCATGTTCGACGATCGCTGTCAGTCGGCTCACTGGCAGCAGGCTGGACCTTGTGCGTTTCGCGCGGATCGCCGTTCCGATGGTTGCGTTAGCAGCCACAGTCTGGGTCCTCTACCGAGGGTTTGGACTCCCGTGGTGGATATCCCTCCTCGGTGGCTCCGCCGCCTGGCCCGTCATGCTGCGTGTCGCAGGTTTGTTTTCGATCGCCGAGGCGCGCACCATCCTCAAGCGTCCCTCGCAAAGTCGACTCTCCGAGGTCACTCCGTGAGCGCCAGCCTTCCCGGATTCTCCATTGTTATGCCTACGTACAATCGTAGCGACGTTGTGGATCGGACTATCCAACTGCTGCTCGAGGTCGACTACCCCGCCGATCGTTTCGAGATCCTCGTCGTTGACAACTCGAGCGACGGCACGCCCGACATGGTGCGCACGCACGAGTGCAACACCGACGGTCGGGTGCGGCTGCTTTGGATGCCGGAGCGGTTGCCTGCGGTCAAACGAAATCGCGGTGCCGAGGCGGCAAAATTCGAGTACGTGATCTTCATCAACGACGATCTTTGGGTCGAGCCGCAGTTCCTCCGCGAGCATGCTCGAACCCATCTCGCCCATGCCCCCGAGCCGGTCGCTGTTCTTGGATTTGTCCATCAGTCGGACAAGATGGTGCAAACGCCTTTCACCCGGTTTTACCAACCGTTTGCGTACGACGAAATCAACGGCAGCGCCAATGGTCCAGTGGGCTGGAAGTACTTCTGGAGCATGAATCTGTCTTTACCGCGAAACCAGATCATGAACCTCAACCTTCGATTCCACGAAGACTGGGCAGAAATCGGCAACGAGGACGTTGAGCTGGGATATCGGTGGATCGAACGGGCAGGTCTCCGCGCGATTTACAACCCGGCGGCGAGAGGCGAGCATTTTCACCCGCACACAGTTGCGAGTGCCGGGCGCGTGCAGCGCTCGATCGGAAGAGGCCTTCGTGATCTGACCCACCTCGTCCCCGAACGGGGCGTCAAGGAGCGATACGGCGTCTTGTCGCTCGAGAACTCGCCGAAGGCAATTCTGCGTGGTGTCGTTCGCGAACTGCTCTTCAACCGTTGGACCGTGCCACCGCTCGAACGATGGCTGGACTCGCGTCCTGTGCACTCGGACAGCCGGGTGGCGCGGTGGATGTACTGGAAGGTGTTGATGCATCACACCAATGCTGGGTTTCGGTCGGCACCGGCCCGTTCGCCGCAGCCGTTGGCCGTCATTCAACCGTCAACCCGTTGAGTCGGGCTTGAAATGTCGCATTCGTCCATGAACACCTCGACCATCTCGGCGGCCGGATTCGTCGTCAGGCGTCGCCGCTTGTTTTCGCTAGGCATACTTGCCGCGGGCTTCGGCTGGAGTGGTGCGCTGATGGGGTTCAAGATCTCCGCAGCGTTGGTCGCCGCGGTGGCGTTTGGAACGGTCCTTGTGATCACGCAGCGCCGCAATGACATCTTGTTGGTCACGACCGTGATGTCGCTCGGACTCGTCGTGAAGAAGTCGCTCGGCTCGCTGTCGTTCGTACCGAGCGGTGCTGCCGGGCTGTATGTGTCGAGCGTCGATGCTCTGGTGGTGCTGCTCTATGGCTTCTGGCTCTTCGAGGGCACGATGGTGGACGACCTCAAACGTCTGATCGGTCGGCCGTCGGTCCGTATCGCCGCCTTTTCGTTCACGCTTCTGTTGCCAAGTGTCCTTGTCGCTCAAGACCTTGGACTGGTCGTCGCAGAGTTGTTTCGAATGGCCGCGTTGTTCGCGGTGTTTCTCCTTGTTGCGGCAAGGATCCGTACCCGTCACGATGTGCATCTCCTGCTCGCGTCTCTCGGGACCATCGCCTTGATCGAGCTTGTCGTTGTGGCCGGGCAAAAGGTCACCGGTGGTCCGCTCGGCCTATCGTTCCTTGGCACCCCCACGACCATGGTGGCCGGCAGAGTCACAACCGACGGTGTGTTGAACAGGCCGTTCGGAACAATCAATCATCCGGTCTTCATGGCGGCATTCCTGAGCCAGATCGGCCTGATTGCGCTTGCCCTGGCGCTCGGTCTCCGTGCCCGACGTGTTCGGCTGATCTGTCTGGTCGGCAGCGTCGTGGCCCTCTGTCCGTTGTTGATCTCGCAGACCCGTGCCGCCTTGCTCGGTGTCGCCGTCGCAGCACCCGCGCTTGTCGTTTGGGCGCTGGCCACGAACCGAGTGCCGGGACGGACACTTGCCGTGTGGGTGGCGCTGGGCATCACGGTCGTCACGATGGCTTCACCGAAGCTGCTGAGCCTGTACAAAGACAATTTCCACACGGAACACTTCAGTGTGGAGGTCGACTCGCGCTCGCAGCTCAACGAAGTCGCGACCGAGATGTTCGCAGGGTCGCCTCTCATAGGCAGAGGGCTGAACAACTTCCAAGTGGTTGCGCCTCAGTTTGAGAACGAAGGTGTGATCTTCGCCGGAAATCCGGTGCACAACCTGTACCTCCTCCAACTTTCGGAAACAGGTGTCCTCGGGATGGCTGGCCTGCTCCTCGTCATGGGGGCGTTGCTTTCTTCCGCCGTCCGCCTCGCCCGCAGCAGGGATCGTCTCTTCAGTGCAATTGGTGCTGGGGTGGCGGTGTGCTTTCTCTTCTTTGCTGTAGAGGAAACACTTCTCTTCGCACTGCGCCAAGAAGCTCCTCGCACGCTCTTCTGGATGTTGGCCGGCCTCGTGTTGGCTTGCACGGAGATTTCGGAACGCGATGGGACGCTCGAGCGACGTTCAGTCCGGCGAAGCCGTTTGCCGACGAGGTCTTCGCCTGGGGTCGGATTTCGAGTCAGCGGTGGCACTGCGGGACGACAGCATCGAACGACCAGACGTCTGGGCATTGTCCTTCTGCTTCTCTGCGGGACCTGTCTGGCCCTTGACACGCGTCCGGCGATGGCGCAGACGTCCGACGACTCTCCGTTGGTCGCGAACGCATCGGAGTCCACCACCCTTGACGTCATCGTCGCCGGTGCCGAACGCTCGACCGGGCGTCACGGGATCTACCGGTCGCGCAACGGAACCCTGACGCGAATAACGCCCGACGACGGACTCGACTACTTCTGGCCGGTGTGGGCCTTCGGCGGGACGAAGATTCTGTTCACGGCGCGCCGCGGCCCCGAAGGGTCTCCCGAACAGGTCTACGTCATGAACCCGGACGGAACCGAGCGTGTGCAGCTCACGAACAACGCGTGGCGCAATCAGCAGCCGAAGGACTCGCCCGACGGCCGCTCCATCATCTTCACATCGTCGTGGCCGCAGTTCGAGCACATCGCCCTGTTCCGGCTCGACACGGCGACGCTCGAGGTGACCAACGTCTCGGCTGCGCAAGTGCGTGCTGGCAGTTTCGACGCCGATCCCCGTTGGTACGACGGAGGCTCGCGGATCGTCTTCGCCAACACCGTCGCCGACGACCTCTCGAAGACGGTGCCAACGGCGATAGACACCATGGCGGCGGATGGCTCCGATCGTCGGCACATCGTTGTCGATTCGAGTTACAACGTCGATCCGACAGTCTCTCTGGACGGCAACCTGCTCACCTACAGCTCCTACCGCGGTGGCGGTAATCCGAGGGATCCTGGAACAGAGAAACTCCAGGTGAAGCTCAACGGTTGGTTCCTTCCTGTTCGAAATCTGGCAACCGGGCGTGAGCGCGTGCTCAACCTCGGAACGAATTGCGCCACCCGAGCGCCGACGAGCCGCTGCGCCCCGAACGAACCTTCGGCTTTCAACCCGGTGTGGCGGCCCGACAACAAGGCGATCGGATTCTTGGCTGCTCTGTCATCGCGTGACATGTGTGTCTGCGCACTCGACATCGATGGCTCGAACCCCCGCGTCGTGGTGGCGACCGCGGACCTAGCGCTCACCTGGTTTGACTGGACAGATCACATCGGACCCCGCCAAGCCCCGGTGTTCGGTGCACTGCGTCCGACGAGCGGACTGCTCTTCTCCGGTATGGATGAAAGAGGCGCGGCGTTGTGGTCGTCGGGCAGTGATCGATGGGGCGAGCGGCCTCTGCCGCTACCAGCCGATCTGCGGGTCGTGTCTGGTCGCTGGAGCCGCGACCGGCGAAAGATCGTGATTGCGGCGGTTGCCCCACTCGACGCCTATCCCGTTCGGGTCACGCAACCGGTTCCAGCGAAGCGAAACAGGCACTTCACCTTCAACGTTCTCGATTCAGCCACCGCCGCAGGAGTAACAACGGTGGATCCGTCCTTGCAGGTGTTCATGCTGAACGCCGACGGGACAGACTTGCGTCGGCTTACCGGACCTACGATCGAGGACTGGCGCGACGCAGTGCCCGATGGCGAACTGCGAGCGAATACCGATCCTGACATCTCACCGGACGGTCGGTTCGTGGTGTTCACAAACGTGTCACCGACCGGCGAGTCCTTCATCCTCCGCCTTGACCTTGGGTCCGGCGAGGTGGTCAGCCTCACCAATGCAACCGCAGGTGCGAACAGCGTGTCGGACACCTCGCCGCGGTATTCGCCCGACGGCCGGCGAGTGGCCTTCTCCTCCAGCGTCGGAGCAACGCGGCAGATCCTTGTCACGGACGCCGATGGGCGTAACGCCATTCACGTGACCGATGACGTCCATATGAACTTCAGCCCGGCATGGTCGCCGGATGGGCGATCGTTGGCCTTTGTCAGCTATCGCGGCAAGGGTCTACTGCCGTCGACCAGCGCAGCGGGCACGCTGGGCCGGGCGGGCGGCCTCCGGAGAGACGGCTGGTTCCTCGTTCGTGCCGCGATGGGCACCCGGCGCCTTGAGGTCATTGCCGATCCGAAGGGTCGGGGGGCGTTCTCGCCGGTCTGGTCGCCGGACGGGAAACAGGTGTTGTACGTCTCGCTCACGCCTCCAGGGCAGGCCGACCTGAGAATCGTCGACCTGAAGAAGCGAACAGACCGTCCCCTGCAGATCACGCAGCGAATCCAGGAGATGTCCGTTGACTGGCGTTGATTGGACTCACGACGAGCCGGACCTGAGCATCGTCATCGTCAGCTGGAATACACGCGACCTTCTTGACGCGTGTCTCGCCAGTGTTCGGGACTTCCCGGCCGCAGGGTTGCGTCACGAAGTAATCGTCGTCGACAACGGTTCTTCGGATGCAAGCAGCCAACTCGTCCGAGAGCGTTGGCCCGAGGTCACGCTCGTCGAGAACGCTGCCAATGCGGGCTATCAGCGCGCAAACAACCAAGGCATGGCCGTAGCTCGTGGCCGTGATCTTCTCCTGCTCAACGCCGACGCACAACTGACGCCCGGTTGCCTGGACCTGCTCCTCGAACGGCTCCGCGCGGACCCGACGGCAGGCGTCGTGGCACCCAGGCTGGTGTACGGCGACGGGAGCTGGCAGCGCTGGACTGCCGGAAACGAGCCCGACCTGCTCGGTGCTGCTGCGTTCTTCCTCATGCTCGAACGAATCTCGAAACGTGCGGCTGACCGCTCGCTTTGGCTCGCTCGTGACACGGAGCTGCCCTTCACACCAGCGTGGGTTTCGAGCGCTTGCCTGCTGATCCGCCGCGCGGTGCTCGACGATACCGGGCCGATGAATGAGCGATTTTTTGCGTACATGGACGACGTCGACCTTTGCCGCCTCGCCCGCATTCATGGCTGGACGGTCTGGTATGAGCCGAGGAGCATCGCAATTCATCTCATGGGGCAGAGCACGCGGCGCCAAACGGGAAGTCCATCGCCTCTCGCCCTTCGGAATTTCAATCAGTACTTCGCTACCCACAATGGCGCTGCGGCGACTGCAGCTCTCCAGGTCGTCGAGTCGCTCGGGTTCCTCATCCGCGCCGGCGCGCACGCCTTCCTCGGTGTTGTCGGTCAGGCCAGCCACCGGTCTGCGGCCCGCGCCCATCTTCGCAACGTTCGCATAGCGCTTGAGCGGATATTCGCTCCATCGCACGTTCTCCACAACCCAACAGCAAACCCAGTAATGGAGCCATCATGAATGTTCTTATGACCGGAACGGCGGGCATGCTTGGCAGCGCCTTGGTACCCGCCTTTGTAGAAGCAGGCCACACTGTTGTCGCAACGGACATCGATACGTCACCACCTGTGTGGGGCCGGCGGGGACCGGATCTGACGTACCTCGATGTCCGTGACGAAAAGGCTGTAATCGATGCAATACGCACGGCGAGCCCTTCCTTGGTTGCGCATCTCGCGGCCGAGACCGATCTCGAGATTTCGGATGCCGACGTCGACGCCGCATACCTGACAAACGCGACCGCCACCCGCCATGTTGCGGCTGCATGTGCCGCAGCCGGGGTTCCTTTGGTATACATCAGCACTGCCGGGGTTTTCGACGGGGTCAAAGATGGTCCCTACGACGAGCGCGACGCACCCAATCCCATCAACACATACGGGGCGACCAAACTTGCGGGCGAGCACTTCGTCGAGCAGTTGCAGCCACAGCATTTCATTGTGCGTGCTGGATGGATGGTTGGCGGAGGCCCAGGTAAGGACCACAAGTTCGTCGCGAAGATGTTGGATCAGGTCCGCGAGGGTCGACGAACGATCCACGCCGTCGGTGACAAGCTCGGAACTCCTACGTACACGAAGGACTTTGCGAACACCTTGCTCGGCCTCGTCGAGACGACGAACTATGGGCGCTACCACATGGCGTGCGAAGGCGAAGGCAGCCGTTACGACGTCGCGCTCCACATCCTGGATGTGCTGGGTTTGCTGGACGAGGTCGAGCTGGTCGAAGTGGGTTCTGAGTTCTTTGCCGCGGACTATTCGTCCAACCGGCCAAGGTCGGAAAGCATGACGAACCGAGCGCTTGAGCTACTCGGTCTGAACCGGATGCGCCCGTGGCGCGACGCGCTCGAGGAATACATCCTCGCGAACTTTTCCGATTTACGAGCCATTCGTCGCTCGGCCTGACCCTTCCCTTTGTTGAATCCAGGAGACTAGAAATGAATATGTCCGCCGCCGCCTCGACCTCGTCGCTGCCGGCAAGCCATGGCCAGATCGATCAGCGCCGAGTCGCTGTTGTGATCCCGATGCCGAACGATCCCGATTGGACGATTTTCGAGGAACTCTCTGAAGACGTTGCGATCATCGTGCCCGATGACAGCGACGGAAAGCTCAGTCCGGCGCCCCGTGGCAACGTCGTTTACTACGACTACTCCGCCCAGCGCGACATCATGGGGGAGAACTGGGATGCCATCCCACACAAGAGCGCTGCGTGCCGCAACTTTGGGCACGTGCTTGCCTACCGGGAGGGTTATGACGTCATCGTGGCGCTCGATTATGACTGCCGCGTGCGGCCAGGCTGGTTAGAAACCCACCTCGAAAGCCTGACGACGGTGACGAACGCTCCAGCGCTTCGAGGGGAGTGGGTGAATTCGATTACGGCGCCGGGCTTCTACGCCCGCGGGTATCCCTACGAGTTCCGCAATGAGGAGCGGTCGCGTGTCGAGGAGACCACAGCGTCGGGACCGGTGAAGATCAACATGGGGGTGTGGGACAACATCTTGGATCTCAACGGGGTTGACAAGCTCCCGAAAGAGCCACCGTACGACCCAGGTCTCTACGGCCACGAGAATCGCATCGCTCTCGGTAACATCCCGGTGTGCGGGATGAACACGTCGTTTACTGCTGACCTCACCCCGGCGTACTTCTTTCTTCCGGACCTGTGGGTCGACGGCTGGCAACTCAGCCGCCATGACGACATCTGGGGTGGCTACGTGGTGAAGAAGCTCATGGATCTGCGAGGGGATCTGTTCGCGTTCGGGCGTCCGATCGTAGAGCACACGAAGCAGACGAAACTTGAGCGCGTCGTGATGCTCGAGCACTGGATGCATTTGATGGCTGAGGGTTTCTTTGCGGCGGTGGACGCGGCGGTGGAACGCGTTGTGGTCGGGGAATACAACAAGATGTTTGCTGACTTCACCGAGGAGTTCCTCGTCGAAGCCGGGAGGAGCTCGCGCCCTGCGCACTACCGCAAGATCTACAGGGAGCTCGGGGAGTCAATGCAGCGTTGGGCTCGCTGTTTCCCATGAGGGTGCTGATCGACGGGGCTCCTCTTGAATCTGGCATCGGCGGCGATGAGACGTGGATGACCGGTCTACTCGAGGGCCTCGCGATCACGAATCGGTCGCACGAGTTTCCGATCTTGACGGCGCACGGCACCTCGGTTCCGTGCGCCGTAAAGGACCGGGCGGACTTCCCCCTGATCGACGTGCCTCGAAGGCGAGGGCTACGACATTTCGCGGTCGACCTTCCACTCGCATTGCGATCGCTGCGCGCCGATCTCGTCGTCACGGTGACTCATGTTTCGGCGTTTTCGGCGATTCCGAAGGCGGTGGTCATCGGAGACCTTTCGTTCATGCACTATCCGCAGACCTACCCGCCCAGAGCGCGTCGCCGATTGAACGTTCTGGTTCCGCGACAGGCCCGTGCAGCGGCGGTCGTGCTGACTCCGAGCGAATACTCCAGATCGGACATCATCGCCTCGTACGGGCTCGACCCGGGGCGGGTCAAGGTCGTGCCCAACCGCGTCGTCGAACCGTCGCCCCTCGACGACGCCACGAATGACGCCGCGCGGTCATGGGCTCACGAAGTCGGAATCCGCGGCCCGTTCATCCTGTATCTCGGAAACCTTCATCCCCGCAAGAACGTCGGCCGACTGATCGATGCTTTCCTGGAACTTCGGGCGCGTGACGGGATGGGAGCGATGCAGCTCGTGCTCGCCGGCGCTCGATGGTGGCAAGGCGGAGACGAGCAGCAAAAGGTTGCGGCAGCTCCGCTGGGTAGCGTGTTGAGTGTGGGGAGAGTCGACGAAGCGGTGCGGGTCTGGCTGATGAGGGAAGCGGTTCTTCTCGCCTATCCGTCCCTCTTTGAGGGTTTTGGGCTTCCGCCGCTTGAGGCGATGTCGTTGGGTACGCCGGTACTGGCGTCGGACTGCACCTCGCTGCCCGAGGTCCTCGGTCCCGACGCAGTGTTGGTCAACCCGTTCGACACACGTGCGATGGCCGACGGAATGGACCGTATCGTGCGAGACCCGTCGCTGCGTGCTGACCTCCGTGCTGCAGGGCCATTACGTGCCGCATCGTTTTCGGCAGCGCGAGTCGGCCGAGCGGCGCTGCAGGCGTTCGAGGACACGTTGCCAGAGCCGAGCAGGAGGACGAACGCGTGACTACGAAAGACACGGCTGACGCTACCCCGGAGCAAACTCCGTTGCGCCACGACAGCAGCGTCCGCAAACTCCTCGTTGCCGATTTTGAGGCGTTGATCGGCATCGACCACGTGAAGCACCGTGGGTTGCGGCGCACGTTCGACGTGCTCACTCAGGCAGGGTTCCTCTCCGTCGTGGTATTCCGACTGGCACACGCGGCTCACCTCCGCGGTTGGTTCCCGGTCGCCCGCCTCCTTTTGCTGACCGGCGTGGTGTTGTTCAGCGCAGAGATCTACCCCCAGGCACAGATTGGTCCCGGCTTGATCGTGGCCCACCCGATGGGCATTGCAATCGGGGCTGGCGTGGTCATGGGGAACAACGTGAAAGTCTTCAAGAACGTGTCGGTCGGCACCGTCGGATTCAAGGACCCCGACCGCGACGGCTTCCCGGTGATCGGTTCCAACTGCACGCTGTTTGACGGCGCGAAACTGTTCGGGCCGATCACTCTCGGGGACGGCTGCAGAGTCGGTGCGAACGCGCTGCTCATGCGTTCGATCCCAGCTGGATCGACCGTCGTGGTACCTCAGGCGGAGTTGCTCGGTGACTGAAGGTGGAAGACGAAAAATCATCGTCCGTGTGCTTCTCGGAATCGGGCTCGTGATCGTTCTGGCCCTTCTCGGGCTTGCTACGTTGCTTGGTCTTTGGCCGGTTTCCGGTCCCGATCCATCGGTAACTGCTCTGCCGCGCTCTCGCGCCGTCGTTCCTGTTGGGCATCTCGTGTTCGATTCCGACCGCTCCGGAAACTTCGAGATCTACTCGATGTCGGCCGATGGGAAGAAGGCGCGCCAGCTTACGAAGGACGCCCGCTTCGATTCATGGTGGGGTCGCATCTCGCCGAATCGTCAGCACATCCTCTTCTATCGAACCCCGAAGGGTTCTCACGACACCGACTATACGAAGGCGACTCTGTGGGTGATGGCCTCCGACGGTTCGTCCATCACACTGCTTCGTGGGCGACATGCAAACGGGTGGCGACAGCAGGGTCATGCCGAGTGGTCCCCTGATGGTAGGAGTCTGGTGATGTTCGGTGGCAGTCGCCTCAGCCCGCAGATCTATGTGACCTCAGCGACCGGACAGAATCCGGTGAACGTTTCTCGCCGGGGTGGAACGAATCTCGACCCGAGCTATGCACCCGACGGACGTCGCATCGTGTTCATCGGGTGCCCGAAGTCGTACTGCAAGCCGCACGACTATGAGGTGCTTACGATCCCTGCCAATGGGGGCAAGGTGACGCAAGTGACGAAGGATCGCCTCCGAGACCATGACCCGTACTACTCACCGGACGGTAAGCGACTTGCTTGGCTGACAGAGATTTCGGGCAAGCCTCCGGTGTGGGACATCAGAGTGTCGGATATCGAGGGCACCGATGTGCGAAGACTCATCAAGGATCGCGCCATAAACAGTCGTCCGGAATGGTCGAGGGATGGTAAGCGTATATACTTTCATCGTCTCGCCCCGAGAGCGGTGAAGTTCCAGATATTCTCGGTCGCTGCTGATGGCACGGGCCTGCGCCGGCTCGCTCCGCAGGGAGCGGACGTCATGGAGTACCCGTCGACATGACGGCTCGCAAGAGTGGGTCAGCCGGGGTACTCGTTCGAACTTCGCGAGTCGGTGAGGCGCCTGATCGAGGTTCCGTCGACGTTGACTCGATAGATCTGAAAGCTCGGATCAACGCCGATCACGAGCCGGTGCACGAACAGCGAGTCGTTCGTTCCCCACACCGGTCTGCTCGTTATGTCCCGATCGCCGAACAGCCGGCGCGGTGCATCGCCGGCATGAAGCGAGGCGAGGCGGACGTCCCAAACACCCGGTCCCTTCTCGTTGGCGCCCTCGATTTCTGTGAGCCAAGCCATGGTGCGACCGTCGGGGGAGAACGCGGGGTCGTGGTCTCGAAGTCGGTCGTTCGTTATCCGTTCCACCGACAAGGTGGCTAGCGACAACACATAGATCTCGTAGTCAATGGGATAACACGTTGCCTGCGGACATCCAACGAACGCGACGGCGCCGCCGTCTGGGCTGAACGACGGATCAAGATTTGTGCCCGGTCGACGGGTGATCTGACGGGGCGATCGACCCGAGGTGTCGGTGATGAAGATCTGTGGGTTCGATCGATCTCCGCCGAACATGACGAGGCTTTCTCCATCAGGAGACCATTCGCCATGCCCCTGGAAGTCCCAGTCGTCCGAACCCGCCGCCCGCAGTTCGCGTTGGCCCGTCCCATCCGAGTTCATGACCCAGAGGCTCGTCTGACCGTAGTCGAGGTCGTGGACTCCGGCAGGAGTCCGGTAGAAGAGGACTCGGGTTCGATCCGGAGAAGGACGCGGCCACCACGCGTCCCAAGCAGCGTCAGTCGTAAGGCGACGGACGGCCGCACCGTCGGGGCGCATCGCGTAGACCTCGAAGTTTCCGGAGCGGTCTGAGGCGAAGAACAGCTCGCCTGACGCGGGCGTCATCGCCCGGGAAGGTGATGTGGAGGGCGCGATGGAAGGCGCGATGGGAGGTGCGATGGGGGGTGCGGTGGGGGGTGCGGTGGGGGGTGCGGTCGGGGGCGAGGTCGGGGGCGCGGTCGGGGGCGCGG
>JANMYF010000076.1:0-5538 GCA_031381685.1 Acidimicrobiia bacterium | reverse complement strand
CCACCACGAAACCGGCAACAACATCACCCGACAACCCAACGGCACCTGGACCGTCGACAACGAACCCGAAGAACCCTGGCCACCACCACCGCCACCGGCGCGGTCCGGCCAAACCCACGTGCCCATACCGACGCGGGCAGGACACGAACGTCTCCACCAGATCCGCTGTCGGCTCCGACAAACCGCTCTCGCAGTCGCCGATGACGACGAAGACGCCGGATCCCCAACCCGCTGACCCGACCGCGCGCCGGAAGGGCAACGTCGAAGGCGAGTGGGTCAGTCCGTCAGGTGGTCGTCCCGGTGCGACGGAACCGCCAAGAACCCACTGAACCCGGGGCTGCGACCAACTCAGCCTTCGTAGTCGAACTCCTCGAGGCCGGGAGCGCGTGCGTGATAGTCGCCGATCTCGGCGACGTACCAGGCTCGCGTCGTTCGAAGACCGGTCGGCTGGTCCAGCGATCCGGCGGTGATGCTCAGCCGCTCCGAAGTTGCCGCAGTGCGCCAGAACAACGACGAACCACACCGGGAGCAGAAGCCGTACTCGACGCCCTCGGCCGCTTCGTACCACGCAAGCGATCCGTCACCCTCGATGTGAACGTCGGCGGCCGGTGCAGCCGTTACCGCCATGTGGTGCCCGGTGAACCGGCGGCAGCGGTCGCAGTGGCAGTTGTACACGTCGCGCATCGGGCCGACCACGCTGAAACGAACGCCACCGCACATGCACGATCCGTGGCTTACCTGACTAGTCATCGCTACTCCCCTGAGCTTGCCGATGTGCCGTGGCGGCCGGCCCCTGAGGCGAACCGTGAAGCGCCCTCGCGGGTCTCTCCCGAACGCACGGTTGCCAGACCCAACTCGGTCTCCCTCGCAAGAGCACCGGGTAGATCCAGCGACCACTGATCGTACGTAGACGTACGATCAGACCGAAGGCATCGTTGCGGAAGTGCCGCCAGCTCTCGAGCGAGCTGCACGGCGCTGTCGAGCGCAGTCCCATCGGGCACCACTCGATTGGCGAGACCAATGAGCAGGGCTTCGTCGGCATCGACGGCGCGACCGGTGAGGATCATGTCGAGGGCACGGCTGTGCCCGATCAGCCGGGGCAGACGAATCGTCCCGCCGTCGACGAGAGGCACGCCCCATCGTCGGCAGAACACGCCGAACACTGCCGTGGTCGACGCCACGCGAAGGTCGCACCACGCAGCGAGCTCCAGTCCCCCGGCGACGGCGTGACCCTCCACTGCAGCAATCACCGGCTTCGACAGGAGCATGCGCGTTGGCCCCATCGGACCGTCGAGGGCGATGTCGGCCTCGATGCGATTCCCCCGACCACTGCCGATCGCCTTGAGGTCGGCGCCGGCACAGAAGGTCCCGTTCGCGCCCGTGAGCACGGCAACGCTCATCGACGGATCAGCGTCGAAGTCACGGAACGCCGACACGAGCGCGGTGGCGGTCGGACCGTCGACGGCGTTGCGGGCTTCCGGCCGATCGATCGTCACGATCAGAACCGGGCCGTCGGTATGGAGATGAACCGTCATCGCCATGGTTTATCGCACCGGCCCGACGGCGGCCGAAGCGACCGCGCCGGGGCAAGGCGACCGAGCGTAAGCTCACGCCGAAACGCCGCACCAGCGAGGGAGGTCACGTGACTGCTGTGCCGAACGCCGTGATGGACTACACCACACACAGCCGATTCTCCTCCCCCGGGCGCTACGCCGCGTTGCTCGAGGGGCTTCCGCCGGATCCCGTCGCCTTGTCCGCGATCTCGCGCAATCTGATCGTCCACTACCGAGCGTCGGGACATGAGCTTCCTTCTGCCACCAAGCAGGAGATCAACGCCCGCTGGCTCCGTGCGATGCTCGCCGCCGACCAGTCGAGACATAGGGTCCCCCTCACCGAGTCGCGCGATGTCCTCGACCGCGTTCAGGGTTGCTGCCGGGACCACACACTGTTCTGTGTTGGAGCGCTGCGGTCGAATGGGATTGCGGCGCGTTCACGAGTGGGGTTCGCCGGATACTTCATCGATGGGTGGCATCACGACCACGTGATCGTGGAAGCATGGCGAGACGGACGCTGGCAGCGGTTCGATTCCGAAATCGACGCGGCGAGGCCGACGCTGCCGACTCCGATGGACATCGGTCACTGTGAGCTCGACAGCACCGGGTTCGTCACGGCGGCGCAAGCATGGATGGGGTACCGAGAGGGCCGGATCGATCCCGAGACCTATGGCGTCGATCCGACCATGCCGGTGTTTCGCGGACCACGGTTCCTGTTCGACGAAGTCATCTACGAAATCGCCCATCGATTCGGTGACGAGATGTTGCTGTGGGACGGCTGGGGCCGCATCGGGTATCCGGGCGAACCCGTCAGCGAGGAGCACGCGGTGTGGCTCGACGACATCGCGGGTCTCCTGGTTGCCGCCGACCGCGGCGATCTCGCCGCGGAGCATGAACTCCTCCGTCGCTATCGCGCCGATGAGGGTCTTCATCCCGGATCGACGGTGATCCAGGCGTCGCCCTATGGCGACCCTCCAATCGCAGTGAACCTCGATCGACAGGACGCGTGGTGACGCGAATACTCGACTACTCCGGACGTGAGGCGGATCGCACCGTCACCGTTGCGTCGATCGCCGCGCTCAAGGGCTCGGGACGACAGCTCGCCCAGGTCACGGCGTCGACCGCCGCCGAAGCCGCTGCCGCTGAGACGGCCGGGATCGAGATGGTCGTCTGCATGGCGAGCGCAGTCCCCGATGTCCGCCAGGGCTCGCGACGCGTGTTCGTGACGGCGGCGATCGACTTCGGCGGTGCCGTCACACTCGACGAGTTGCTCGGCACGGCGCTGCAGGCGCTGAGCGACGGCGCCGACGCGGTGATCACGGCAAGACGGCTCGACGCCGTGCGACTGCTCGCCGCTGAGGACATCCCGGTCATGGGCCACTTGGGTTTCGTCCCGAAAAAATCGACGCTCTACGGCGGAGTCCGCATGGTGGGGAGGACCGACGACGAGGCAGTCCGACTCTGGAAGAAATTCCAGCAACTCGAAGACGCCGGAGCATTCGCAGTGGAGTGTGAGCTCATCCCCGCCGAAGTCATGGCCGAGATCAACGCGCGCACCGGCATGGCCACGATCTCCCTGGGATCGGGTCCTGCCGCGGATGTGCTCTTCGTGTTCGGTTCCGACATCTGCGGGGAGAGCGAGCGCAAGCCGCGACATGCCCGTGCCTATGCCGACCTTGCCTCGCTCTACGCGCAGATCGAGGCCGAGCGGGTTCGGGCACTGTCGGCATTCCGTGCCGACGTCGCGTCCGGAAGCTACCCCGCCGACGCCGAGATGGGCCACATCGACGCGGCGGCGTTGGCGCGCTTCGTCGCGTCCCTCGATCGTTGACTCCACGGACTCCACGGAGGCCGAGCGGAACGAGGTTACGCAGACACGAATCGGGCCGGCGTGGCGAGGTCACCGCGCCAGACGTAGAGCGCGAGCATCGGCGTAGACCCCGAGTGCATGCTGTGAGCTACACCGCTCGGATGCTCCATGCGATCACCGGGTGAGCGCCATGTCAGGGCCGCCGACCCGGCCTGCCATTCGCTGTCTCCGGCAAGCAGGTGGTACGCCTCCTCGGCCGGATGGGCGTGAGGCAGGTAGAAGGTGCCCGCCGCGAGGTAGAGCAGGCCGACCGAAACCGCATCGTGAGGCACGAGCCCGGTGGGCCCCAGGAGCTCGCAATAGGCATAGCGGCGCAAGAACCAATCATCCGTATACGTCGGATTCTGCCGCCACGACATCGCGAGCATGTGTGGCCGAAGGGCGTCGAGCAGGGGTTGCGTACGTTCGGTTCCGACAAGTTCGTCGACGGAAAGTGCAATGGGCGGCGGCCCAAGGAGAGTCCCGGCAGTCGCCGCGGAATCACTCGCCGATTCCATCGGGTCCACCGCGTCCGACCACGGCTCGTGGAGCCGGAGATAGGCGGCGGCAGCTTCGAACAGACTCATGCCCTCAGTGTCGCATCGACGGATGAAGAATGGGGGGCGTATGAGCAAGTCGACGACGAAGGCCACGCCGGCCGCCGAGCTGCCTGTTGCCGATACCCACGATCTGATCAGGGTGCGGGGCGCCCGGGTCAACAACCTCAAGGACATCAGTGTCGACATCCCGAAGCGCCGGCTCACGGTGTTCACCGGGGTGTCCGGTTCCGGGAAGAGTTCACTGGTCTTCGGCACCATCGCCGCAGAATCGCAGCGCATGATCAACGAGACCTACAGCGCGTTCGTGCAGGGCTTCATGCCGACACTGGCCCGTCCCGACGTCGACGTGCTCGACGGCCTGACGACGGCGATCATCGTCGACCAGGAGCGTATGGGGGCCAACACCCGTTCGACCGTGGGTACCGCCACCGACGCCAACGCGTTACTGCGCATCCTCTTCAGCCGGCTCGGCAAGCCGCACATCGGTTCGCCGAACGCCTTCTCGTTCAACACGGCAACCGTCAGCGGAGCGGGCGCGATCACCATCGAAAAGGGCGGCGAGAAGACAACCGAGAAGCGGACGTTCAGCCGTGCCGGTGGCATGTGCTCGCGCTGCGAAGGCACCGGGTCGGTGACCGACTTCGACCTCACCCAGCTCTACGACGACACCAAGTCGCTCAACGAAGGGGCCTTGGCGATTCCCGGCTACAGCATGGACGGTTGGTACGGACGCATCTTCCGGGGCTGTGGCTTCTTCGACCCGGACAAGCCGATCCGCTCGTACACGAAGAAGGAGCTCCACGACCTTCTCCGTCGCGAGCCCACGAAGATCAAGGTCGATGGGATCAACCTCACCTATTCCGGGCTGATCCCGACGATCCAGAAGTCGTTCCTGTCCAAGGATGTGGAGGCGATGCAGCCGCACATCCGCGCATTCGTGGAGCGGGTGATCACGTTCACGACATGTCCCGACTGCAACGGCACCCGCCTCAACGAGTTGGCGAGATCATCGAAGATCAACAAGGTCAACATCGCCGATGCATGCGCGATGCAGATCAGTGACCTGGCCGCGTGGGTGGGCGGCCTCAACGAACCCTCTGTCGCCCCGCTGCTCGCGAAGCTGCAGCACATGCTCGACTCGTTCGTGTCGATCGGACTCGGGTACCTCTCACTCGAGCGGCCGTCGGGCACGCTGTCGGGCGGCGAAGCCCAGCGGACCAAGATGATCCGCCACCTCGGCTCGTCGCTGACCGACATCACCTACGTGTTCGACGAGCCCACCATCGGCCTGCACCCCCACGACATCGAGCGGATGAACGGCCTGCTGCTGCGACTACGAGACAAGGGCAACACCGTGCTCGTCGTCGAACACAAGCCGGAGACGATCGTCATCGCCGACCACGTGGTCGACCTCGGGCCGGGTGCAGGGGCGGCGGGCGGCAGTGTCTGCTTCGAGGGTACGGTCGACGGGCTACGACACAGTGAGACCATCACCGGCCGTCACTTCGACGACCGGGCCGCGGTGAAGAAGACGGTCCGGACGGCCACCGGTGCCATCAAGATCCACGGGGCGAAG
>JANMYF010000018.1:0-1885 GCA_031381685.1 Acidimicrobiia bacterium | reverse complement strand
TTGGGAGAGAGGTTGCCCCCATATATGAGGGCAGAACACCTCCGCAGTGCGTTGGGAGGTGTTCAGCCGCACGGCGCCGGCCCCGGACGGACCACACTTCAGCCGACGACGCGGCGGAGCACGACCCGCGATTCCGTGTGGGCGGCACCGTTCGCCTTGCACCAGCGAGTGAAGACGTCGAGCCCTTCGGCGCCGGCACAGTCGACGAGCACGGCGTAGTCGGCCGCGCCGGTCACATAGGCGGCAAAGGTGACCTCGCCCCGCCCGGCGAGCAACGTTTCGAACCGGTCCGGCTCGACCTCAGGGCGCAACTGGACCTCGACGACCGCACGCATCGCCCGGCCGAGGGTCTCCGGGTCGACCGTGGCGCGGTACCCCGTGATGACGCCGAGCCGCTCGAGCCGACGGACCCTCTCGCCGACGGAGGTCGCCGAGAGGTGGACGAAGTCGCCGAGCTCCCGCCACGACATCCGTCCCTGTTCGCTCAGTCCAGCGATGATTCGAAGGTCAACTGCGTCGAGTGCCTTCGATTCGTCGGCCATGTCGGCAATTCTGTCCGATTTTCGCCGGCTTCCGCGGCCACCAAGGCGTCATGCTCGACCTATGACACCGCGCACCGCCATCCGAACTGTCGGGATCCCCACCGAGATCAAGACCTCGGAGTCTCGGGTTGCGCTCACACCCGACGGCGTCCGGGAACTGGAGCGAACCGGAGCGCAGGTCCACGTGCAGGCCGGGGCCGGCGAAGGGGCGGGAATCACCGACGCCGACTACGCCGCGGCGGGTGCCGAAATCGTGCCAACCGCCGACGACGCCTGGTCGATGGATCTCGTCGTGAAGGTGAAGGAGCCCCAGTTGTCCGAATTCGGCTACCTCCGGTCGGACCTCACGTTGTTCACCTACCTTCACCTCGCTGCGTATCCCGAGGTTGCCAACGCACTCCTGGCGTCGAAGTGCACGGCCATCGCCTACGAGACCGTGCAGACGGCCAACGGCGCGCTTCCGTTGCTGGCCCCGATGAGCGAGGTTGCGGGACGTCTCGCTCCGCAGATGGGCGCCCAGTTCCTCGAACGTCACCGCGGCGGGCGAGGGGTGTTGATGGGCGGCGCTCCCGGCGTCCGCCCCGCGCGGGTGGTCGTCCTCGGTGCCGGAAACGTCGGGTGGAACGCCGCGTGGATCGCCGCGGGCATGGAGGCGGAAGTCCTCCTGCTCGACAAGAACCTCGACCGGCTGCGGTTCGTCGACCAGATCCAACGCGGACGTGTCGTCACGCTCGCATCGAACCAGGGAGCCGTAGAGCGCGCCGTGGCGGATGCCGATCTGGTCATCGGGGCCGTCCTCGTCGCCGGCGGGCGGGCGCCGGTCGTCGTGAGCGAAACGATGGTACGGACGATGAAGAAGGGCGCGGTGATCGTCGACGTGGCCGTCGATCAGGGCGGGTGTGTGGCGACGACACACGAGACGACGCACACGGACCCGATCTACGAGCGCCACGGTGTGATCCACTACGCGGTCGGCAACATGCCGGGCGCGGTTCCCTACACGTCGACCTACGCGTTGACCAACGCAACCCTCCCGTACGTCGCCGACGTCGCCCATGGACTCCTCGCGGCGGACGACCCGGCGCTGGCGCACGGGTTCAACTGCGTCGACGGGCACCTCACCAACGAAGCCGTCGCCGAAGCGCTTGGGCGACCCTTCGTTCCGTTGGCGACGGCCCTCGCCTGACGGGAAGCGGTCACGGCTTCGCGGCCCCGCTGCGGCAGAACACCTCCGAACGACGTTCGGAGGTGTTTGACCGCATTTCTCCGCCCGGCCGGCGCACCGGCATGACCGAGGAGTGCAACGGGGCTCCCGTCGTGGGGTCGAGTTCGCCCGAACCGTC
>JANMYF010000457.1:0-2801 GCA_031381685.1 Acidimicrobiia bacterium | reverse complement strand
CAACTCTACACGAGCCGCGCTCACCTCCCGGGCGCGGCGCCCGCGGTGGGCCGGCTCACCCGCTACGGCCGGCAAACGCCGGCCTCGGCAAAGCTGCTGGCCCACGGGTTTCAGCCGAGAAGGTCCCGGTCGAAGGTGATGCCGCGGCCACCGCAGGTCGGACAGGTGCCCGAGAGCGACTCGACGAGACCTTCGGAGATGCGCTTGCGGGTCATCTCGACGAGTCCGAGCTCGGAGATCTCGAACACCTGCGTCCGCGTCTTGTCCCGCGCCAGGGCGCCCCGGAATGCGTTGATGACGGCGTCGCGGTTGGCCCGGATCTCCATGTCGATGAAGTCGATGACGATGATGCCCCCGATGTCTCGCAGGCGCAGCTGACGGGCGATCTCCTCGGCCGCCTCGAGGTTGTTGCGGAAGACCGTCTCTTCGAGGTTCGACGAGCCGACGTTCTTGCCGGTGTTCACGTCGATCACGGTGAGCGCCTCGGTGCGCTCGATGATGAGCGAGCCGCCCGACGGCAGCCAGACCTTGCGGTCGATGGCCTTGTGGAGCTGTTCGTGGACGTGGTGGCGCTCATACAGCGGCAACCCCTCCGAGGCCTCGTCGTAGAACTCGACGCGGTCGGCCAGCTCGGGCGTGATCCGCTCGACGTAGTCGCGCACCTCGCGGTACAGCTCAGGATCGTCCAGCACCACGCCGCGATAGTTCCGGTTGAACTCTTCCCGGATGACCCGCACGGCGAGATCCGGTTCGCGGTGCAGCAGTGTCGGGCCCTTTGACCGTTTCGCCTTGGCCTCGATCTCCGACCAGAGCCGTCCGAGCTCGACAACGTCGGCGCGGAGCTCCTCGGCGGTGGCGCCCTCGGCGGCGGTACGCACGATGAGCCCGTGTCCTTCGGGCCGAACCTCGTCGAGGATCTTTCGCAGTCGCTTGCGCTCGTCGTCGCCGAGCCGTTTGGAGATGCCATAGGTGTCGGAGTTGGGAATCAGCACGACGAAGCGCCCGGGGAGCGACACCTCCTGGGTCAGGCGTGCCCCCTTCGCCCCGATGGGGTTCTTCGTGACTTGACACACGATGAGTTGGCCGTTGCGCAGGATGTCTTCGATGCGGCTGTCGTTCTGGCGCTTCTTCGCGCCTTTGCCGCTGCCTTCGACGTCGGCCAGATCGACCGACACGTCGCTGCGATAGAGCACGGCGTTCTTCGGGGTGCCGATATCGATGAACGCGGCTTCCATGCCGGGGAGCACGTTCTGGACGCGACCGAGATAGAGGTTCCCGTGGATCTGCGCTGCCTGGTCCGTCGGGCGACTGACGTAGTGCTCGATGAGCGAGCGTCCTTCGAGCACGGCGATCTGGGTCGCGCCGGGTTGGGTGTGGACGCACATCAGGTAACGGCCCACGGGACGTCCGTTCTTGTCCCGCGGCGCATCGCGTGCCGGATCGGCGACGCGTTTCGGATCGAGGCTGCCACCACGTCCGCGTCGTCCGCGCCCGCCGCGCTCCGCGTCGCCGCCGGACCGGGCCGGGCGGGAGGACGATTCGGAGCTCACGGTGGTGTCGTCGCCGGAATCGCTGCGCGCTTGCGGGCCACGTCGGTCACGAGGACGGGCGTCACCGGCGGCCGCGTTTCGGCGGAGCCGTCCCGCAGCCTCGGGGGCGTCGGAAACGACGTCGGCCCCGGCGTCGCTGAGCGGTGCAGCCGTCGAGTCGGTCAGGACGTCGACCAGTGAGGCGGGCCCATCGTCGTCGCCGCGGCCCTCGCCCTCGTGCGGCGGGTCGGGGAGTTCAGGCTGTTCACCGAGGTCACCGAGGTCACCGGCGATGCCGACACCGGCGCCGGCCGGGTCGCCCGGCTTGGCGGGACGTCGGCGGTTCTTGCCCCCACGGGAACCCCGGCGGCGTTTGCGGGCGGCGGCCGCCGCGGCCGCCGGGTCGAGCGGATCGGGTGAACCCGTCGTCGAATCGTCCGAACCTTCGGGGGAGGAGGTGCCGAGCGGCGTTTGGTGGTCGAGGTCAGCTCCCGACGGTGGACGTTGTCCCGAGGTGGGCCGGGGGGTCGACTCTGGTTGCTCTGCGGACATGGCGAGGCCTTTCGGCGGACACCCCGGTGGGGTGGTCGCTGGTGCTGGAGGCGGCGACTGGTCGTCGATCGACGGCCGGCGCGCCTGGGCGCGAATGGGAGACGAACGATGCGGTGGCGCCGCGACGGGCGGGCGTGCCCGTGCTCGCAGGCCGGGCCAGAACCAGGACGCTCACAACGGCACACAGCACCGTGCTCTCGATCACTGGAAGGCCCTCGAACACATCGGTGACTGTACCGCCGACCGGGCCGGTGGCGGCGTCAGCGCGGCACGCGCCGCTACCGGAATCGGCTCGCGGCGACGTTGAGGACCAGGCCGATGGCGAAGAACGCCATGATCGTGGAGCTGCCGCCGTAGGTGAGGAACGGCAGTGGAATGCCGGTGACCGGCATGATGCCCATGGTCATGCCGATGTTCTCGAAGATCTGGAAGACGAACAGCCCGAGAACGCCTCCGCACAGGAGCATCCCTTCGGGATCCCGGGCGACGGCGGCGGCCCGCCAGATCCGCCAGCAGATGATGGCAAACAGCAGGACCACGAGGATGCCGCCGGCGAATCCGAGCTGCTCGCCGACGACGCTGAAGATGAAGTCGGTATGTCGCGCCGGCACCCACGATCCCCGGGTCTGGGTGCCCTGGAACAGTCCCTGCCCCGTGACGCCGCCGGCGCCGATGGCGATCTTCGACTGGAACACGTTGTACGCGGCGTCCTGGGCGCTC
>JANMYF010000422.1:0-3516 GCA_031381685.1 Acidimicrobiia bacterium | reverse complement strand
GCAAACGACGTCCCGAGCCCACCACCCGACAGGAGATATCAGCATGACCACCGCGACGTATGCAGGAACGACCGTCGACCTCAACGATGAGGGCTTCTTCGTCGATCCCAGCCAATGGACACGAGAGATCGCCGTCGAGTTCGCCCGGAACGAGGGCATCGACCCGCTGACCCCACAGCACTGGCAGGTCATCGACTTCATGCGCAAGGAATTCGCTGAGAAGGGCACCGGACCGACCGTCCGGGTCCTCGGCAAGACCTCGGGCGTGAGCGTGAAGGAGCTCTACCTCCTGTTCCCCAAGGGTCCCGCCAAGGTGGCCGCCCGTATCGCCGGAATTCCGAAGCCGAAAGGGTGCATCTGACATGAACGTCAACTCCAATCGCCACCATCACAGCGAGAGATTGCACCTGACATGAACGCAGACAAGATCACCAAGGTTTCGATCATCGTGTCGAAAGGCTCGCTGGAAGGCATCTACCCGGCGCTGATCATGGCGAACGGCGCACGCGCCGAGGGCATGGAGGCGAACCTGTTCTTCACTTTCTTCGGGCTCGACGCCGTCCACAAGAAGCGCATCGAGCACATCAAGGTGTCCACGGTCGGGAACCCCGGCATGCACATCCCGACGATGATCGGCGGACTCCCCGGCATGTCGGCATTGGCGACGCACATGATGACGAAGAAGATGAGCGAGCTCGACATTCCTCCGATCGACGAGTTCATCGAGATGATCGGCGACACTGGCGCCGGAATGTATGCGTGCAAGGCATCTGTCGATATGTTCGATCTGACGAAGGAAGACTTCGTCGAGCAGATCCAGGACATCATCACGGTCGGCGAGTTCTACGACAAGGCCGCCGGCGGCCAGATCATCTTCACGTAACAGACGAGCCCTTCCCTCATGGCTCCCGATCCCTCGATCGTTGCGTGTCCGAACTGCGGCCGGAAGAACCGCCTGGGAAAGCCCGCCCATGGCCGGCCACGATGCGGTCAGTGCCAGGGCGGCCTTCCGTGGGTCGTCGACGCCGACGATGTGTCGTTCGCGTCGGCCACGGACACGCGGCTGCTCACGCTCGTCGATCTGTGGGCTCCCTGGTGTGGGCCGTGTCGTCTCGTGGCACCGGTCCTTGAACGACTCGCCGTCGAGTACGCCGGACGCCTGAAAGTGGTGAAGGTGAACGTCGACGACTGCCCGCGGCTGGCGTCGAGGTATCGGGCCAGCAGCATCCCGATGCTGCTCTTCCTCCACGCCGGCAGCGTCCTCGACACGGTCGTCGGCGCCCAGCCCGAGCATGTCCTCCGCAAGCACATCGATCTCCTGCTGCCCAACCTCGAAACGACATCGACATGACAGAGACACTCGATGGCGGCGAAGCCGTCGCCCGAACCGCATACCGGCTCTCCGAGGTGATCCCCATCTACCCCATCACGCCGGCTTCGGCCATGGCGGAATGGTGCGACCAATGGGCCTCCGAAGGTCGACCCAATCTCTGGGGAGTGGTCCCGGACGTCGTCGAGATGCAGTCCGAGGCGGGTGCCGCCGGAACGCTTCATGGCGCGACCACCCGAGGGGCACTCGCCACCACGTTCACGGCGTCGCAGGGCCTGCTCCTGATGTTGCCCAACATGTTCAAGCTCGCCGGCGAGCTCACCCCGGCGGTGATCCATGTGGCCGCACGGGCGGTGGCGACCCATGCGCTCTCCATCTTCGGCGACCACAGCGACGTGATGGCCGTGCGCTCTGCCGGCTGGGCGATGCTGTCGGCCGGCTCGGTGCAGGAAGCCGCCGACTTCGCCGCCGTGGCGCACGCGGCCACCTTGACCACTCGGGTCCCGTTCCTCCACTTCTTCGACGGTTTCCGAACCTCGCACGAGGTGGCCACCGTCGAGATCCCGTCGGACGACGATCTACGCGCTCTACTCGACGACGGAGCCATTGCGGCCCTTCGTTCACGCGGTCTCGACCCGGACCATCCGACGCTGCGGGGCACCGCCCAGAATCCCGACGTCTTCTTCCAGGCGCGTGAGGCCATCAACCCGTTCGTCGACGCGGTGCCAGCGGCCGTGCAGACGGTCTTCGACGAGTTGGCCCGACGCACCGGCCGTCACTACGAGCTCGTCGGGTACACGGGTGCCGTCGACGCCGAGCGGGTGATCGTGGTCATGGGCTCGGGCATCGGAGCGATCACCGAGGCGGTCGAGGCACTGACCGCTCGGGGTGAGCGGGTGGGCGTGCTCCAGGTCCGTCTGTACCGGCCGTTCCCGGTCAGCGCGTTCCTCGCGGCGCTTCCGCCGACAGCGACCCGCGTTGCCGTCCTCGACCGGACCAAGGAGCCAGGTGCAACCGGCGATCCCCTCCTTCTCGATGTGATAGGTGCACTTACGATATCGGACGAGAGACCCATGCCTCTCGTGACCGGTGGCCGATACGGCCTCGCGTCGAAGGAGTTCACGCCGGCGATGGCGAAGGCGGTCTTCGACGATCTCGCCTCGTCCTCACCTCGGCGCCGCTTCACCGTCGGCATCATCGACGACGTGACACACTCCAGCCTATCGGTGGACAACTCGTTCACCACCGACGACGCCGACCTCCGAGCCGTCTTCTTCGGCCTTGGATCCGACGGAACCGTGGGCGCCAACAAGTCCACCGCGAAGATCGTCGGCGAGCTCGGCGGGATCGCCGCGCAGGGCTACTTCGTCTACGACTCGAAGAAGTCGGGTTCGATGACGGTGTCACACCTGCGGTTCTCGCGTCGGCCGATCCGCTCCACCTACCTCATTGCCGACGCGCACGTGGTGGCGTGCCATCAGGTGGGCCTGCTCGATCGCGTCGACGTGCTGGCCATGGCGCGCCCGAGGGGCGTGTTCCTGCTCAACAGTCCCTATGCGCCCGAACGCACGTGGGACCGGCTTCCCGCCGACGTACAGCGCCACATCATCGACAAGAAACTACGTGTGCACATCATCGACGGCCACCGGGTGGCCAGCGAGGTCGGGTTGCCCGGTCTGATCAGCACTGTGATGCAGGCGGCGTTCTTCCTCCTGACCGATCTCCTCGAACCCGACGTTGCGCTCGACGCGCTCCGAACCTCCATTCGAAAGGCCTACGCGCTCCTCGGCCCGCGCATCATCGACGCGAACCTCGCCGCGGTCGACCTCGCGGCGGAGAGGCTCGTCGAGCTCGAGATACCCAGCATTGTTTCCGGCCCGGCCCGGCGGCCCGTCGTCACCGAAGACGCGACCGAGTTCGTCCAACGGGTCACCGCCCGCATCCTGGCGGGCGAGGGCGACCTGCTGCCGGTCAGCGCAATGCCGGTCGACGGCGCGTTCCCTACCGGAACAGCCCGTGTCGAGAAGCGCCGCCTCGCCACTGAGATCCCCGTGTGGGACACCGAGGTCTGCATCGATTGAGCGCGTTGCACGCTCGTGTGCCCGCACGCCGCCATCCGCATGAAGGTGCACGAGAACGCGTCGCCTCTGAATGCGCCGGACGGCCTGCTCACGAAACCGTTTCGC
>JANMYF010000414.1:0-32642 GCA_031381685.1 Acidimicrobiia bacterium | reverse complement strand
GTTCGCCGGCAAAGCGGTGGCCGAAGGCAAGCCCGAGGCGGCGACGGCAACATCACTCAACCTGTTGTGGATCATCTTGGGCGCCACGCTCGTGATCTTCATGCAGGCCGGCTTCGCTCTCGTTGAAACTGGTCTGTGCCGGGCCAAGCACGCGGCCCACGTCGTGAGCACGAACTTCGCCATCTTCGGCCTGGGCTTCGTCGGGTTCTTCATCATCGGCTTCCCGTTGATGTTCGGCGGCTACTCCTATCCCGGCGTGTTCGGCATGGACAAAGCAATCGGTTCGAACCTCCTCGGTTCGGGTGATTGGGTCTTCCTGTGGAAGGGCCCGCTTGCGCTGTCGGGCAAGGGCTACGACGTTGGAGTCGTCGCCTTCTTCTTGTACATGGTCGCCTTCATGGACACCACGGCCACCATCCCGACCGGTTCGATGGCCGAGCGGTGGAAGTGGAAGAGCTTCGTCGTGTGGGGTCTGTTCTGCGGTGGGATCTACTACCCGATCTTCGGTGCCTGGACGTGGGGCGGCGGCTGGCTCTCCCAGCTTGGCGACTCGCTCAAGCTCGGCCATGGCTATGTCGACTTCGCCGGATCGGGTGTTGTGCATGCCGTCGGCGGTATGGCCGCTCTTGCGGGCGCACTGGTCCTCGGTCCCCGCATCGGCAAATTCGGCCCCGACGGCAAGCCCAAGTCGCTCCCCGGTCACCACCTTCCGATGGCCATGCTCGGCACGTTCATCCTGCTGTTCGGATGGTTCGGGTTCAACGCGGCGTCGACGTTCTCGGCGATGGACAACCGCTTCACCATCGCGGCAGCGAACACGGCGATCGCTGCCGCGTTCGGTGCCGTTGCCGCCATGTACCTGGTGTCCTACACCGGGGGCAAGAAGCCTGATCCGGCATCCATGATCAACGGGATGCTCGCCGGTCTCGTGGCCATCACCGCACCGTGCGCGTTCATCGAACCGTGGGCTGCCGCGGTGATCGGCGTCACCGCTGCCGTGATCGTGACCTACGCAGGTCGGTTCATCGAATCACGGGGCATCGACGATCCGGTCGGAGCTATCGCCGTCCATGGTGTCGGCGGCCTCTACGGAGTCATCTGCGTCGGCCTCTTCGCCGACGGCACGTATGGCAACGCGTGGAACGCTCTCGACCGCCAGTGGACGAAGGACAACGGCGTCACCGGTCTCTTCTACGGGGGCGAAGGCTTCAAGCAATTGGTTGCCCAGCTCATCGGCTGCGGAGTCCTCGTCACCGTCATCCTCGGTATGGCATTCGCGTTCTTCACGATCCAGAACAAGCTCACCAAGGGCGGCATCCGCTCCAGCGAGACCGACGAGCTCGAAGGCCTCGACATCCCGGAGATGGGGACCCATGCGTACCCCGAGTTCGCGTTGGTGAAGTAAGCGCACCTAGGGACTTCGCAGAAGGGCCGGGGTCCCATGGGCCCCGGCCTTTTCGCGTGTCCGGATCACGTCGAACTATGTTCTGCGCCTACCCACGAGGAGACCCGAATGAAGCTGGCCACGATTCGCACGAGTTCCGCGATCTCTGCGGCGGTCGTCGTCGGTGACGAGCTCGTCGAGATCGAGGGTGCTGGTGATGTCGGCGAACTACTTCTCGACCCGACCTGGCGGAACCGGGCCCTCGCAGCGGATGGAACGCGGCATCCCGTTGCCGGTGCCGACTTCGCTCCCCTCATCGTCAACCCGGACAAGGTGATCTGTGTGGGGCTCAACTACCGCAGCCATATCGAGGAGATGGGGAATGTGGTGCCGGAGTTCCCAACCCTCTTCGCCAAGTTCACCGACGCGCTCATCGGCGCGAACGACCCCATTGCCGTTCCGGCCGAGTCGGAAAAGGTGGACTGGGAAGTCGAGCTCGGCGTGGTGATCGGTCAGCGGATCCGTCGAGCCACGGCCGCCAAGGCGCGCGCTGCGATCGCCGGCTACACCATCGTCAACGACATCTCGATGCGTGACTGGCAGCGCCGGACGGTCGAGTTCCTCCAGGGGAAGACCTTTGAACACTCGACACCTGTCGGCCCGTATCTCCTCGTCGATGACGCCGACTCGCCGGTCCCGACCTTCGATCTGCGGTGCTCGGTCGACGGGGTGATCAAACAGTCGTCGAACACGTCGGACCTCGTCTTCGATCCCGTAGCACTCGTGCAGTACTGCTCCACGATCATCACGCTGCGTCCGGGCGATGTGATCGCGACCGGGACGCCGGGGGGCGTCGGGGCGGCGCGGACGCCGCCGGAGTTCCTCCGGCCCGGTGCCGTGGTGCTCACGGAGATAGACGGCATCGGTGCGTGTCGCAACATCTGTGTCGCCGATCCCTCCTCGCCGTCGGGTGGACGCCTGTAGTAGATCAAAGGGATGCCCGACGCCTCACTGCCCGCCCATGAGCACATCTTCGACCTGTCGGCGCGGGTGATCGACGAACGGATCACCTCGGTGAAGGTCAATCGGATCACCCTGGAGCTCTCCGAACTCGGCGACGGGCTTGCCCTGGTCGAGGCGTTCTCGCACGTCTACGCCGTTGCCACCGATGACGGACTGGTGTGCTTCGACACAAGTGGCCGGCGGGCCGGCCCTCCGATCGTGGCTGCACTGCGGCAATGGAATCCGTCACCGTTCTCCACGCTCGTGTACACCCATGGGCACGTGGACCACGTTGGCGGGTCCGGAGCGTTTGCCGCCGATGCTGCCGGCCGAGGCGACGCCGCACCGACCGTGATCGGCCACACCCGGGTCGGCGCCCGTTTCGATCGCTATCGCTTGACCAACGGATACAACGCCCAGATCAACGCCCGCCAGTTCGGCGGCCGTCCCGCGGACGATTTCCTCGACCCGAGTGTGCTCGCGCCGACGCGAGTGGTCGATGCGCACACTGATCTTGCCGTCGGCTCGCATCGTTTCGCCCTCCATCACGCGCTCGGCGAGACCGACGACCACCTCTGGACCTGGGACCCCGCGCGACGGGCGATCTTCTCCGGTGACCTCATGACCTGGGCGTTCCCCAACGCTGGCAATCCCCAGAAGGTGCAGCGATTCCCGGCCGAGTGGGCGATGGCCCTTCGTGACATGGCGGCGCTCGAACCCGAGATGCTGCTGCCGGCCCACGGGCTGCCGATCGCAGGGCGGGAACGAATCCGATTTGTGCTCACCACGGTCGCCGCAGCCTTGGAGCAACTCGTCGCCGCCGTCCTCGAGCGGATGAACGCCGGGGTCCCGCTCGAGACGATCGTCCACGAAGTGAGGGTGCCGGCCGAGCTGCTGGCCCTCCCGTTCCTCCGCCCCACCTACGACGAACCGGAGTTCGTGGTGCGCAACATCTGGCGGCTCTACGGCGGGTGGTGGAGCGGCGATGTCGACCGCCTGAAGCCGTCGCCAGCCGCGGCGCTCGCTCGGGAACTGGCCGGGTTGGCGGGCGGTTCCCTGGCGCTGGCGAAACGAGCGGAGGATCTCGTCAACGAGGCGAGGAGCGCAGTCGATCGGGACCAGGCCGACCAGCGCTGGCGGCTCGCGTCACACCTGATCGAGCTCGCAACCGAAAGCGTCGACGTCGATGGCGGCGATTTCCGCCGCGTGCACGAGATTCGCGCCGAGGTCTATGCCGGACGCCGCCAGCACGAGCAGTCACTCATGGCAAGGGGCGTGTTCGCTTCGGCCGCGGACGAATCGACGTCAGCGCTCACAGGTGGGTCGAGATGGACGCGCCGCGCAGTCTTCGACATGTGAGCTTGGCTCGCATGTGAACGAGGACACACGTACCATGACGAATGACACGGCGGTTTCGCTAGGTCTTCGGCGAAGGGCCGTCGTACGGTAGCGAGGCCGAAGGCACCCCGCCGACCGCTTCGAAAGGACTCTCGATGTTCCGCACCTCGAAACCCGAAGTCGAAGAACTCCGCTCCTTGGCGCTTTTCACCGCGTGCACCCCGAAGGAGATCGCGGCGATCGCCAAAGCGTCGAAGCGGGTCACGATCGGTTCCGGAACGACGATCGTGAGCCAGGGCGATCTGTCCACCGACTGCTACGTGATCCTTGACGGGACCGCACGCGTCGAGGTCGATGGCACGGTCGCGGCCCAACTCGGTGCGGGAGAGAGTTTCGGTGAGCTCGCCCCCCTCGACCATCAGCCCCGGTCCGCCTCCGTCATCGCCACCAGCGAACTCACCGCTCTCGTGTTCAGCGCAGCCGACTTCGCCAAGATCGCCTCGACCATCCCGGGTCTCACGAAGAAGATCCTCTCGGAGATGACGGTTCGTCTTCGCGCCGCTCAGGGGTGAGCCGCTGAAGGATCGCCGCGCCGAGCCATTCGACGCTCGCCGGTGAGGAGAAGACGTGGCCGGCATCATCCACCGTTGACAGGGTGATCCGGCCTTCGTTGATGAGAAGTCGCAGGCGCGCGCTCCCGTGCATCCTCACGTAGACGAGTCCCGACTCGTTCGTGTCGAAGATGAAGTGCACCCGGATGCCGTGCTTGGTGATCGTTGCCAGGTCGTCGCGGAGATCGTTGAAGCCGGCGCCGAAGCGATTGCGGGCAGTGAGGGCGGCGTAGCGGACGAGGTTTCGCGCCGATCGGGCCACATGGATCTCACCGCGCAGAATTGCCCTCCACCGCTCCGGGTCGCCGAGCGAGTTCCGCGTCTTTACGGCAATTGCCGGGGAGCCCTCGGAGAGATCCCAGGAGTCCTCGCCGAAGATGATCTGGTTCATCAGCACGACCTCGGTCGAGCGCACGCCCCCGAGCATTGCGTGCCAGGCCGCCCAGGCTCCTGAACACATGCCGGCGAGCACGGTCGTTGGAGCACCGAGGATCTCTCCGGCCGCCGCGTCGACGGTGCGCGCGTCGTCGATGTGAACGGGGTCGTAGGCATCGAGGGTGCGGCCGTCGACGCCGGCACCCCGCCGTTCCACCCGCAGTGTCGCCACTCCGTGCGCCGCCAGTCTTCTTGCCAGGATGGTGTGCAGCCGGGCCGGCCCGAACCGCGGGTTCGTTCCAGTGGAGAGCAGGATCAGTCCTACCCGTGGCACTCGGTCAGGAGTGGTTCGTATGCCGTGGAGAATTTCGCCGTCAGCCATGGGGAGAGCAACGGCCTCCTCCCGCCACGACGGTCCGGCCGCGGCGAAGCCTCTCGGAAGTTCGACGCCGAAGGGCGTCTCGGCCACGTGCGGGGTGGGGAGACGCTCGATCCAGTCGCCGATCCCCGAGATGAGCTGCGGCATCACCCGCCCGAGCTCGGGGTCCTCGGTGACGAGTTCTCCGACCGGCTGGACGAGGGTCTCGAGCGACGCCTCGGAACTCCATGTCACCGAGGTCGCCGCAGGGAACGGGGTGTGGGGACCATGCACGATCAGGACCTGGTCCGCGATGGCCGGTAGGCCGTTGAGGTCGAGACTGTTCATGGCGGCGAGATCGCACGGTCGCAGGGTCGACCCGGCGGGCGCGGCCCAGTGTTCGGGGAGGCCGGCCGAGGTTGTGGCGCCGAGAAGGAGCAGTTCTCGGCGGTAGTTCTTTCCTCGAGTGATCGGTTCGATGAGCACCGCCCCGTCGACGAGTCGGCGAAGGTCCGGTTCGGCGAGGGCGGTGGCAGCCGCGAGCGCGCCGAATCGCATGCCGACGACGACGACGCTCGTGCCGAGATCGGCGAGGATACGCACTCCGGCAGCGATGGCTTCGCGGTATCCGGTGACGAGGTCGACATCCGGGGGGAGGTCGGTGCTGTCGCCGGTGCCGACCGGCTCGATGGTGAGAACGACATGGCCGAGTCGTGCGGCGTAGTCCGCGAGCATCCGCAGGAAGCGATCGCTTCCCGCGTGTTCGATGCCGAAGGGTGGCACGAGCAGAATGCCCCGACGGGTGAAACCGGTCGACTGGCTCGGCTCCACCAGTGTTGCCATGCAGGTTCCCGAGGGCACTGCGACTCCGAGGAGGGTGTGGGTGATCGTGTCAGCGCCCACCGGACACCCCGGCACCGTCGCGCTGCTCGCCATCACCTGACTGGACCCGGACCCGGAGAGCGCCGCGCATGTTCACGGCGCCGACGGTGACGCTGCTCGGCGGTGCTCCGGAGTGTCGAAGGAGGAAGCGCCGGTGCTCGCCCGGAACGACATCCACATGGTGGCGGTCGACGGTGAACGCGGAGTCTTCGATACGGAGATCCCGGACCAGGTCGATGGCATGAACGTCGAGCGCAACGATGCCTTCGACCACGGTCATCGCTGTTGCACTCCATCCCGGTGCCGAGCGGCGAAATGTGTGGCCGCCACTGGTGTCGAGAACATGACGGGCCACCGTCGATCCGTGCTCGTCGAGCAATCGAGCGGTCACCCCATCGTGATCGCGTGGACCGAATCGGTAGGCGTCCGACGGGTCGGTGAAACGATCGGCCAGTTCATCAGCGCGCAGATGGTGTGATCCGTGCGGTTCGACCGCAATGATGCCCGTTCGGTGGACCTGCGTCGATCTGGTGTCGCGAACCAGGCATAGCTCGACCGTTCCGGTGAATCGTTCGGCCCGATCGTTGTGGACCCAGACATCGACGCCGTTCACTCCCTCGTCGATCAGCCCGATTGCCACTGGCGACCACGTGTCGGCGAGGGCGCCGAAGGCAGCCTTCGCCCGTCCGTCGCTGTCGATGAGTCCCCATCCGGCGCCCCGCCAGAGGTCGCGAAGGAACCATGTGAGCGCACCAGCACATGATGACGTCGGTCGGCGCCATTCCTGAAAAGCCGATGTCATCACCACGGCGGAGGTGACGCGGCCGAGTTCCAGATAGCGATCAACGTCACGCTGACGCAATGCGAACGCGTCTTCTCCGGTGACGATTGCGACGTAGTGATCGCGCACGTCTTCGAAGTCCCATCCCGCGCCACGGTCGCGTGGCACCCGCTGCTTCCATTTCGGGTGCGTCGGAGGGGTCTCGCCGTCGTCCAGCAAGCCGTCGATGGTCGCCGCTTCGGGCACGTTGGCGAAGGCCAGGCATTCCGACGAGAAGCGCACGTTCGCGTGTCGGGCGTCGGTGAGTGGCCGGAGGTATGCGCCGACTCCGTAGTAGTGCGACACTCCGCGATCGGCGATGAACGGGAGGTGTCCGCCACTGGGCGAGCAAGCAACGAACGCGACGTCGAGATCCGACGACGCCAGCTCCTCGGCGAGCACTGCGCTTGCTACTGCATCGGTGATGACGGCTTGGTCCATTCCGAGCATCGCCGCCTGCTGCTGGCGTTCGCTCGCCCCGCACACCACTGCGATGGCGGGCGAGGACGAGAACCTGCGAAGGTTGCTTCGCGTCTCTGTACGAAGCGCGTGCACGAAGTCGGCATCGGTCGGCTGGTCGAGCGTGGCCAACGGCAGGTCCTGCCAGATCATGATGCCAAGCTCGGCGCACAGATCGTAGAACTCAGGCTGTTCCCACCCGGTCACCCCGGTCAGGCGGAGCATGTTCAGGCCGGCGTCGCGGCATCTTGTGAGCATCTCTCGGAGCTCGTCGATCCCGGTGCAGGGATCACGCGGATCGATGGGCATCCAGGCGCTGCCACGGCAGAACACGTCGACGCCGTTCACGGCGATGGCGAAGCCTTCCCCGTCGATCCCGCGATCCACGCCAAGCGATCGGAACCCGGTTCGGCCGAGCGACCTCGTCTCCGTCCCCCCGGGTCCGAGGTCGAGGTGCACGGCGACGTCATACAGGTTCGGATCACCGTGGGTGTGCGGCCACCACCGCCGGACCTCGGGGAGGCGGACGCTTCCCACGATCACGGGGCTCGGACCGGACCCGATGTCGAGCGCCGTCGAATGCTCGCCGCACGTGAGTGTCGCGCCGACGAGGCCATCCGCTCTTGCCAGCTCGACGTGGACACGGAGTTCGCCTTCTCCGTCAGGACCCACGCCGGGCGTGAGGGTGACGGAGTCGATCGACGCACCGGACTCCGTCCGCAGTTCCGTTGGCCCGCTGATGCCGACGGCCGGACTTGGCGGAGACCAGGCCGGGATCCGCCCGAGGAGGCTTGCCCGGGCGAAGCGGAGGCGCTGGTCGGCAACGAGTCGTGTGCGGTATCTCGGCCTCGGCCGCTTGGTTGCTCCGAGCCACTCGCTCAGTGAGTGACAGCAGACGTCGAGCCTTCCCCCGAGGGCGATGCGGTCGGTGACGTCGACGATAACGGGGACGAAGGAGGTCCTCGACTCGTGGATGACCTCGCCGTTCCACGAGATGCTCCCGATCGTGGCGACGACCGGAAGCCGAACCGTGACGCGCGATCCGAGGGCGACCTCACGGGCGCTCAGGATGGTCCGATAGTGATGATCGAAGGAGTCGAAGTCGTCGTGGCCGCCGAGCTCGATCGGATCGCGTCCGGTGTCGGCGAGAAGACGGCCGACACATCTGGCTTCTCCGACGTAGACGAAGTCGTCGGGTGCTTCGCCCGGCGCAGTGCGCGCGTAGGACCACGAGGTCAGCAGCTCAGATGTCGTGGTCATGGCCCGGCTGCCGACTCACTGCGACGCCGACGCGAGTGAACGCACGATGTCGACGCCGGCCTGCCATTCGTCTGCCAGGGAGGTGCTCCAGGTCGTCGGGTCGATCGGCTTGCCGCTCATCACGGCCCGTGCGGTCCGCATCTGGAAGACGAGCGCGGTTGCGGCGATGGAGGCAAAGTGATCAGCGGCGCGTGAGAGGGCCTCCTTTGCGGCAGTCGACGCGCGGGCGTGTTCCGCTAGCCACCCGAGATGAGTCCCGGCGAGCTCGAATGCCGGACCGAACTGGCGGAACGTGGTGAAGGCATAGGCATGGAACGCTTCGTCACCGCCGGCACGGACGGCCTCGAGTTCGTCGTGGAAGCGTTCTGCCCACACAATGAACGGGTTCCGCGTCGAGAGTCGGGGAATGTCACGACGGATGAGGTCGAAGGCAATGTCGGCAAGTTCGGGGACGCTGCGTCGGGTCGCGTCCGACGGGGTGCACATGTCCACGTATGGCGGAAGATGGGTGGGGTCGAGTCGGTGATCGCCCAGCCCGAACAAGCCGTCGAAATCGTCACCGCTCAGCTCGTAGCGCCCCGCGTTGTGCGCGTAGGAGAGCCGTCGCCGTGACGCGTCGATGGAGAAGACGGCTATCGAGCTCTTCACGTGAGCGAGACGATAGGAAACCCCAGCCGTGTCGGGGAGGAACCAGGAGTCGACCTCGGGAATTGCGATCCGGCCCGTGGCGACGGCGGATTCGCATGTCGCCAGCAAGCCGCGCCACGGATTGGTCTCGACGACCTCGATGCCAAAGAGCAGAAAGAGATCGTCGAAGGACGGCTTGAAGAACGTCCACTGATCGGCTTCGACGGTCACCCGAAGACACGGGCCGAGCATGGCGAGGGGTTCCTGGTCGAGTTCGTGGAGGATCTCGATCCACACGTCGGTGTAGCAGTTGGTCTCGCGCCACACACGCCCATCGGCGTGGAGCGGAGAAGGGCCGCTCCGGTGGATTCGGCTCATGTGTCGAACAAGAGACTTCGCACCGGCGCGGGCCAATCGGCCGGGTCGGCACCGAGGAACTTGAACATCGCCAGCGTGATCCGCTCGAGGCCCACGCCGAAGCACGCCGTGTGTGCATCGTGGCCGGAAGCGGCGTGAATCTCGAAGGCGTGGGTGAAGTGGTCGCGATGGGCGTTGAGCGAAGCAACGGCAGTCTCGTATTCCTCGCCGAACGTCGGCACGAGGATCTCGAACTTCAGTGCCTGATCCCGTTGCGACGCGGCCATGAGACGGCCGGTTCGGCCGAAGAAGGGATCGTTGGCGACGTCGAGCCGGAACGGGACATCGAGAGCGGTGATGTACTCGGGGATACGGGTGAACCAGACGTCTCGCCAGGCCTGGACCTGTTCTGGTGTGCCGATGCGGACGATCTCATGCTGGCGGAACGTGACTTGGCGCATCGGGTCGATCGACGGTTCATGGCGGAAGCACTGGCCGATGATCTCGAAGGTCCGACCTTCAACGGGAAGCTGTCCGGTACACAGCGGATACACGGGATAGCAGGCCGCCGGGGTGAGGACGACCGCGGTCGACGGAAACCCATCGGCCCACGACTCACCGTGCGCTTGCTGTTCGAGGACGGCACGATGTTCGCGCTCGGAACCGGTGAACGCGCTCACCGAGCCGAGGAGTTCAGGCATCGAAGACAGATGACCGCTTCGGTCATACGTGGCGCGGGGAAGGATCGGCGGGAAGGCGACCCGCTCGGCGTTCTGATCGGCCCCGAGGCGATGGATGCCACGTGACACGGCAAGAAGTACATCTTCGAATCGTGCGCTTCGTCCGTACACGCCCATTGCCGGTGTGCCGATCAGCAGCCCCGACGCAAGGAGCTCCTCGCGCCATGCCAGTCGCTGTTCGGTGATCCAATCGGTGGTGGTGGTCATCGAGGTCATGCGTCGTCCTTGGTGATGCAAAGCAGCGAACCGTTGTTGGCAAGAATTCGTTCGTTGTGGACCATGAGCACAGCGCTGTGGAGGTCGCGGAGGTGACGGCCGAGCGACTGCTCGCTGTCGTTGCGATACGCGTTGATCCCGCCGAGGCGCAGCGCATCGGTGACGATGCGGGGGAGGGCGAGGGATACAGAGACCTTCAAGGCATTCATGCGCAGTGTCATCGAGGGGGTGGTGGCTGCCGCAGGATCGCTTCGTACGCGCTCGTAGAGTTGTGCCGTCGCAGCGACCGCAGATCTCACGAGCTCGAGATCGGCGTGGAGCGCCGCGACATCTGGCGCGGTCGGCGGGACCCCCGCGGACTTGCGCGCCTGCCGGCGCAGGCTGGCCCGGATCTGCTGCACGGCGTCGGTGGCGATGCCGCTCCACAGGCCCGTCCAGACCAGGTGACTCACCGGCAGCATCGTTCGTGACGAGATGTCGGCGTAGGGCTCTCGGAGCACGTGCTCTGCCGGCCCGGTCGCGGTGAGGATGTAGCCGCGTGAGCAGGTGCCGCGCATGCCGAGGGCGTCCCATTCCGTCGTCGCCACGAGCTCTGCGTCGGTCCGCCGGACAAGGACGATGACCTGATCGGCGGCTGGGGCGTCGATGTTGCGCCGGGCCGTGACAAGGATGTCGTCGGCTTGGTCACCGTAGGAGATGACGGGGGTCTCCTTGCGAAGGGAGAAGCGACCGTCATCGATGGCGATGGCGCACACACTCGAACGGACATCACCGCCGGTTCCCATCTCCGTGGTCGCGGACGCGAGGAGCCGCTGATCTCGAGCGATGAGTTCCATATGCGCACGCAGAGAGTCGGAGTCAAGCCCATGATGGAGGAGGCATGCGATCTGGATCTGATGCATGGCGAAGACCATCGCCGTCGAGGAGCAGTACTGCCCGAGCACGTAGCACGCGGCGACGATGTCGGTGATGGTCGCCCCGTCGCCGCCGAGATCTCGGGGCAGCAAGCTCGAGAGCAGGTGGGTCTCCCGTAGGGCGGCGATTGACTCGGCCGGGAACCGACCGGCCCGATCGACATCGGCGGCGTTCGGGCGGGCGACCTCCGAGCCGATCTTGTGGGTGAGAGCGACGAGCTGCTCACCGACCGGACTGAGATCGAGGAAGGCGAGCATGGTCGCTCAGGCGGAGACGATGAGTGAATCGATCGACGACTGCAGCGCTTCGATCGATTCGAACGTTCGACGGTTGAGCATGCGGTCGGGGAACTCGATGTCGAGTGCGTCCTCGATGGCCACCATGACGGCGACCGTGGCGTGCGACGACAGCCCGGCCTCATGGAGATCGGCCGATTCACTCAGCGTCTGGGCATCGACGCTGAGACGGCCATGATCGGCGAGTACGTTTCGGATGAGCGCGATGAGTTCCATGCCTCTAGCTCTTCGGCGATCGAGCGGGCGCGCTTGACACGCTGAACGCGACATTGCTTCCAGGACGAGAGGCGCGGCGGTCGACGGCGACCTGAGCCTGCTCGGGTGAAGTGGGCCATAGGACTCATTTCCCCACTTCAGATCTCGGTGGCCGGTACCGATGAAGTAAGCGACCGCAGTGCCCGAGGAACTCCCGACGCAACAACGAGGCAGCAGGAACACCGATGTCGACCGGCTCCGACTCTCTACACGTTCTCGTACCCACGTATCGCCGCGACTCCTCCGAGGTCATCGGCGCGGTGCGACGTAGCTCAGTCGAGTTCTTGGGGATGGAGCAGATGCCGGGCGGGAAATTCCAGGTGACTGCCCGCACGATCTCCGGTGCGGACGCGTTCGTGTCGCCGGTGAGGACCAGCTTGGCCGATGGGCAAGCCTGCCTGGAGGCCGCTCGGCGTTCGTTCGGTGGCGAAGAAACCGACCAGGTCGACGGCAACGCCTGGGGCCCCGGTGACGGGTCGAACGGATTCGAGGCGCTTCCGGAAAGCTGGCGGGAACCTGCCGACGATCCGCCTGCTGATGTCACCCCGGTGAGGGTTGAACCGAGGATCCCGACCTTCGCGTTCGCCGACATCGAGGCTCCGGAACTCCCGACGTCCGTCCGCTGACGGCGCCGACCGGGCGCCGTCCGGGTACCACTAGCCGGCGATCGCTTCGCCGATCGAGCACTCCCTGGCATTCGCTTGCTCTGCCATCGCCGCCCGCTCCGCTGCGAGTGCCCGTTCGGCGGCGAGGGCTCGACGAGCTGCGGCACGACGCGCCCGGCGGAGGGCTCGGCGTTCTTCTTCGGTGTGTGCGCCCCAGACGCCGTGGTCCTGGTTGGTGCGCAAGGCGAACTCGAGGCAGGCGGGTTGAGCCGGACAGCTCCGGCAGATCGTCTTGGCGCGCTGCGTCTGGTCGATCGCCGCGCCAGTGAGGCCCACGGGGAAGAAGATGTTCGTGTCGATGTCTTGGCATGCGGCGTGCTCACGCCACGACAGGTCGTTCCACATCGCCGCCCGAATGGACACTGCGGCAACCTCATGGACGGTGAGTTGCTCCGGCGCCGTGCTTCGTGGGGTCGCTGGGGCGTACGACGTCGTAAGGATCGAGTGGAGCATGGGGGGCATGACAGACACTGTACCGAGTTCCAGCGAGAGATTAAAGCGTTCGCTCAAATTCGGAGGGTGACCATCGTCACTACTGGTCTCGACGTCGCGTCAGCGCCGACCCTGGTTGGCGACGTTCGCAGCCGCCGTCTTCGCCGCCTCTGGATCGAGGTACTGGCGGCTCACCGGTCGAAGGGAGTCGTCGAGCTCGAAGCGGAGCGGGATCCCGGTCGGGATGTTCAGGGCAACCACCTGCTCCCTGGTCAACCCCTCGAGGTGCATGACGAGTGCTCGAAGGGAGTTGCCGTGCGCCGCGACCAGCGTTGTCCGGCCGGCTCGCAGATCGGGAACGATGGCGTCGTACCAATACGGCAGCATCCGGTCGAGCACGTTCGAGAGAGCTTCGGTGGCCGGGAGAAGCTCGGGCGCGAGTTCGGCATAGCGGGCGTCGTTCGCCGGGTGGTACTTCGAGGCCCGGTCGACGGGCGGGGGAGGCGTGTCGTAGCTCCGACGCCATGTGGTGAACTGCTCGTCGCCGAACTCGGCGAGCGTCTCGGCCTTGTTCTTGCCTTGAAGGTCGCCGTAGTGACGCTCGTTGAGACGCCACGACCGCTTCACCGGAATCCAGTGGCGATCACAGGCGTTCAAGGCCATGTCCGCCGTTCGAATCGCTCGCTTGAGCAGTGAGGTGTGCACCACATCGGGATGCACCCCCGACTCTCGGAAAAGCGTCCCGGCGTGGAGCGCTTCCTTTTCGCCCAGCGGCGTCAAGTCGACGTCCTCCCAGCCGGTGAAGCGATTCTCCTGATTCCAGACCGACTCGCCGTGGCGCAACAGAACAAGCGTGCTCATGGGTCTCAGCGTACGGGTCCTCCCAGCACCATCGGACCACCCAACGGGGGTCGCGCGGGTCGAATTAGGCCTCGTCGAGCCATTCGTCGAGGAGACGGCGGGCGATGGTCAGCGGTGGCGGGATGACCGGGAATCCCCGGCGTTTGCGGGCCTCAGCCAGTTCGTCGCGGCTGAACCACTGGGCGTCTTCGAGCTCCGTGGGGTGCACGGCGAGGTCCTTGGTCGTCGCTTTGGCGTGGAAACCCACCATGAGCGACTGGGGGAAGGGCCACGGCTGCGACGATGAGTAGTGGATCGACTCGCAGCGCAACCCGACCTCTTCGTACACCTCTCGGGCGACGGCGTCCTCGAGCGACTCGCCCGGTTCGACGAACCCGGCGAGAGTGGAATACATCCCCCTCGGCCAGATCTTCTGCCGGCCGAGCACGGCCCGGTCGCCGTCGTGTACGAGCATGATCACGGCCGGGTCGGTGCGCGGGAACTGGGTGGTGGAGCAGGCGCCGCAGTGGCGCTCATGCCCGGCGGAGCGGGCCACGGTGGGGCCGCCGCAGACGCCGCAGAACCGGTGCATGGTGTGCCACCTCGCCAGACCGCTCGTCATGGCAAGGAGGTTCGCGTCGTCGGCACGGAGCACGGCCGCGCCATCGCGAAGCGACATCATCACGGCCTCATCGCCGATCAACGAGGCCACAGCGTCCCTCTCGAGGGTCGAGGCGTCGATCCCGAAATGAGCAACCCCGTCGAGGAGCCCCAGGAAGATCGGCTCGGCGAGACCTTCCGGCAGGGCGGTCGGCCGGACCGGCACCGAACGATCGCCGGCCACGGCGTGCGTGCCACGCCATACCAACTGGACGACCGTCGTCTCCGCCCTCCACTGCTCGGTGATCCACGCCTCCTCCCCCCGCCGGTCGCTCAGTCGATCGAGCGCCGCGGTCGCGAGCGTGTTCGGACGGGGGCTCGGACGGGAGAAGGCAGACATGACCGCGACAGTCTGACCGATTTTTAAATGGGTACCCTCGGTACATGACTCCGGGGAACCTCCTATGACCCGACCACTCGAGGGAGTTCGGGTGCTCGATCTCTCGAGGGTCGTCGCCGGCCCGTTCGCCGGTCGCATGCTCGCCGATCTTGGTGCCGACGTCGTCAAGGTCGAACCGCCCGAGGGTGATGTGTCACGGGTGTGGGGGGAGAAGCGCCATGGCGTCAGCGGGTTCTTCCAGCAGCAGAACGCCGGCAAGCGCGACGTCTGCATCGACCTTCGCGCCGAAGGCGCCGCCGCGGTGGTGATCGCCCTCGCGGCCCGTGCCGACATCGTGATCGAGAACTTCCGTGCCGGGGTGATGACCCGACTCGGTCTGGACTGGCCCGTGCTGTCGGCGGTGAACCCCCGGCTCGTGATGTGCTCGATCAGCGGCTTCGGCGCCCAGGGTCCCGACGCCGATCGCGCCGCCTACGCCCCGGTGATCCAGGCGGAGAGCGGCATCGTGAGCCGACAGGCGCTCTTTGACGGGATGTCGCCAACGGATCCGATGCTGTCGATCGCGGACTACGACTCCGGCCTCCACGCGCTCGTTGCGATCCTCAGCGCGCTGCGCATGGTCGAGCGCACAGGTGTCGGAACATGGATCGACATGGCGATGGTCGACGCCATGCTCGCCACCGACGACTACGTGCACCATTCGATCGACCGCTCGCCGGTCGATCGGCTCGGCGGGACCTACTGGCAGGTGGGTGATGGCACGTGGCTCCTGGTCGCGTCGCCGATGAAGCACTTCTGGCGGGTGGTGTCCTCCCTCGGGGTCACTGTCGAGGTGCCCGTCGACGCGCCGCTGGACGACAAGGTCGCGGCGCGCACCCGGGCGATCGCAGCGTGGATGCGCGGGCATCCGTCGGTGGATGACGCCACGTCGGCGCTCGATGCGCTGAACATCGCGTGGGGTCGGGTTCGCACCATGGACGAGGCGATCTCCTCGCCGACCGCTGAACACCGCAGGGTCGTCGCGCAGATCGATGATCGGAGCGGGATGGGTTCCACCCGCGGCGTGATCAATTCGCCGTATCGCTTCTCGGCCTGGGAGAGCGGTGTCCGCGGCGGTGCACCGATGCGGGGTGAGCACAACGCCGAAGTGTTGGCACAGTGGCTCGGGTGGGGAGAATCTGACGTCGCCGGGCTGGTCGCGTCGGGTGTTCTGCTCGGGGAATGAGAGACGGGTATCGTCGCCTGTGTGGCCGTCGATGAGTTGGTGTGGACGCGACGCCCGGAGCTGCATCGTCCGGTTCTGATCGTCGCCTTCGAAGGGTGGAATGATGCCGGGGACGCGGCGACCACCGCAGCCCGCCATCTTGACGCCGCATGGAACGGTGAGCCGTTCGCCTCGATTGATGCCGAGAACTTCTACGACTTCACTTCCACCCGGCCCCACGTTCGCCTCGACGGCACCGAGCGGGTGATCGACTGGCCGACCAACGAGTTCTCCGCCGGTCTGATCGACGGAACCAATCGCCACGCAGTGCTGCTCGTCGGGGCAGAACCGCAGCTTCGCTGGAAGACCTTCAGCCGCCTCGTCCTCGAGGTTGCGCAAACACTGCAGGTCGAACTGGTGATCTCGCTCGGTGCGCTGTTGGCCGACGTGCCTCACAGCCGGCCCACCCGCATCACCGGGACCTCGGCCGATCAGGCGCTCATCGAACGCTACGCGCTGATCGGCTCACGCTATGAGGGACCGACCGGGATCGTCGGTGTGTTGCACGACTCCTTCGCCACAAGCGGCATTGCGTCGTGCTCGCTGTGGGCGACGGTCCCGCACTACCTGCCGAGCACCACCTCGCCGAAGGCTGCGCTGGCTCTCGTCGAGCGAACGACCGAGATCCTGGGCGTGTCGGTTCCGACGATCGATCTGCAGCTCGGAGCGGTCGATTACGAACGCCAGGTCAACGACGTGGTCGACACCGATGACGAGATGCGCGGGTTCGTTCGCACGCTGGAGGAGAGCTACGACGTCGGCGACGACGAGGACGATGACTTCGACGACGAAGACGATAGCGATGACGTCGATCCCCGGATCGTCTTCATGAAGTCTGACGGCAACCTGCCCACGGGCGACGATCTCGCCTCCGAGTTGGAGCGGTTCCTGCGGGAGCAGTGATCAGGTAGCGACGAGGGTCGGTTGCCCGAAGGTGGTCAACCAATCGCAACGCCGCGCGACGAGATCCGCAGGAGCGCCACGCCGAGTTGCACCGGCAGCTTTCTGAACTGCTCACCGGAGCAGTCACCGGGCGTTTGCATCGAGGCCGAGTTCGAGCGCGTGCAGCAGGAGATCGATGTCGTCGTCGGTGATCACCAGCGGTGGACAGAACGCCAGGGTCGCGGGCGGTATCGGCCGGACGATCGCACCGTGCTGCATCATGGTGGAACGAACAGCTGCCGGGTTCGTTCCTTCATGGAGACTGACACCCCACACGGCTCCCACGCCGCGCACCTCGGCCAGTTTGCCGGCGCCATGCAGCGCATGCAGCCCCGTGGAGAGGCGGTCGCCGATCGGGACCGCTCGGTCCACGAGCCCTTCGCTCCGGATGATGTCGAGGTTGGCGAGGCCCGCCGCACATGCGCTCGCGTGGCCGGAGTACGTATACCCGTGGCGGAGAACGAACGAGGTGTCGGCTTCGAGTGGCGCCCGCACAGCGGGACCCACGAGCACACCGCCCAGCGGGACGTAACCCGACGACACGCCCTTCGCGAACGTGATCAGGTCGGGCACCACCCCGTAGTGCTGCGCTCCCCACCACGACCCGAGACGACCGAACCCGCAGATCACCTCGTCGAAGATCAGGTAGGCGCCGTGCTGATCCGCCAGTGCGCGGAGTCCCTGGAGATAGCCGTCCTTCGAAGGATGCACACCACCTGCGCCCTGCACGGGTTCGCTGATGATCGCCGCAATACGTCCGGCGTGCTGCGCGCATACCGCGCCCATGGCGTCGAGGTCGTGCTGTGGCACCTGCACGACGTCGGTCAGCATCTCGCCGAACCCGGCGCGGTTCAAGGGGAGTCCGGTCGCCGAGAGACCGCCGTAGTTGACCCCGTGGTAGCTCTGCATGCGGCTGATGATCACGGTTCGTTCCGGATGGCCGGCTTGGGTCTGCGCCTGGCGCGCCAGCTTCATCGCGGTGTCGACGGATTCCGATCCACCGCTCGTGAGGAACACCCTGACATCGGGCATCGGGGCCAGCGCAGCGAGCTCGGCGCAGAGCTGCTCCGCCGGTTCGTTCGTGAAGATGTCGAACGTGCTGTAGGTCTCGAGCCGGCGCATCTGGGCGTGGACGGCGTCGGCAATCGAGGCGCGTCCATGTCCGACGTTGCAGTACCAAAGGCTGGCAAGGCCGTCGACGTATCGCTTGCCCTCGCGGTCGAAGAGCGCCGCACCTTCCCCACGGACCAGCGTGACGAACTCAGCGGGCTGGGCGGCCGGTCGGGCGAAGGGATGCAGGAAGGGAGACGGAGATGCCATGGCTCCCCGACGTTACGCGCTCTCGACCGCCCGGAACCGGGTAGGTCTCACGTCGACGGCACGCCCCACGTGTAGGACTCTGCCTGATGGCGCTGCGCTGCTCCGCTTCGCTTCGCTGCTCGCCGGGTACGTCTCACGTCGACGGCACGCCCCACGTGTAGGACTCTTTGTAGAGCCGCAGGTACATGAACGTCTCCGTTTCCCGGATACCGGGATACGTGCGAATCGTGGTGTTCAGCACATCGATGAGGTGGTCGTCATCCTCGCAGACGACCTCGGCCAGGAGGTCGTAGCTGCCTCCGGCGAGCACGACATAGCTGACTTCGGGCATCTTGCTCAGTGCTTCGGCGACGAGGGTGGCGTCGCCCGACACACGCATGGCCACCATCGCGACTCGCTGGAAGCCGAGCTTCATCGGGTCGGTGACGGCGACGATCTGCATCACCCCGTCCTCGGCCAGCTTCTGCACCCTCTGGCGCACCGCAGCTTCGGACAGGCCGACGCGCTCGGCGATCGCCGTGTAGCTGCGTCGACCGTCGATCTGCAGTTCGGTGATGATCGAACGATTGATGTCGTCCAGCGGGTCGGCCGCCTTTGACTTGAGGCCGGCCTTCTTCTTCGCCGGCTTCGATCCGCTCGCGGCCAACGGCTTTGCGGCCGTGATGTTCTTGTCTGGGTTGGGCACCACAGCTCCCCGGTGAAGTCGACAGGTCAGTCTCGCACTGCGCCGGTGACACGCCGGTGACGCACAGATGACGATGGAACGGTGACCGGGAGATCGACAGGGTGATGGCCTGGAGGGGTGGCGCCGATGGGGCCCCGCCCGAGGAACGGAGAATGGGAGATCGACAGGGTGATGGCCTGGAGGGGTGGCGCCGATGGGGCCCCGCCCGAGGAACGGAGACCCGGCGACGAAGGAGCACGGGCGAGTACCGCAGAGGATGGGGTGGATCGGTGACAGGACCCCGCAAGGTCATCACCCGGGGCTGCCGGCGCCGAGACTCGGCAAGGTCATCACCCGGGGCTGCGGCGCAGAGGGTCCGGCAGACGTGGTTTGGTACCGGGCGTATCGTTGCGCATGGCACTGAAGACCGCTCCGGTCGTCGAGACGATCACCGAAGACGATGTCGAACTCGATCCGGGCAAGCACGCCCACATCGTCGTCACCAAGCCCGGTGAGACCGCGACCGCGGTTGTTCTCGAGGCCCGCATCATGGGCACGCCGGTCGAAGCGCTCTGCGGCCACGTCTTCGTCCCGCAGCGCGATCCGCTGCAGCTCCCGATCTGCCCGAAGTGCAAAGAGATCTACGACCTCATGCGCATGATGAACGAGCATCTCCACGAGACACCGGGAAGCTGAGCGCTGCGGAGCGCACTCTCCGGCCTGAGGGCGGCGCTCAGGCGATGGTGACTTCTTCGCATAGGTAGACGTCTTGGATCGCGTTGAGCAACGCGACACCTTCGGCCATCGGCCGCTGGAAGGCCTTGCGCCCCGAGATGAGGCCTGCACCACCGGCGCGCTTGTTGACAACTGCCGTGGCGACCGCGTCGTGGAGGTCGCTGGCGCCCGACGCTCCCCCGGAGTTGATCAGCGGAACCCGGCCCATGTAGCAATTGGCGATCTGGTAGCGGGTCATGTCGATCGGGTGCGCCGTCATGAGCTCGGAGTACATCCGCGGGTCCGACTTGCCGAACTTCAGGTCGTCGAACCCGGGAGCCGGAGTTTCCGGAGCCTTCTGCTTGATGATGTCGGCCTGGAGGGTGACGCCGAGATGGTTGGCCTGACCGGTCAGGTCGGTGGCCACGTGGTAGTCGGGACCGCCTTCCTTCTTCTTGTTGAAGTCACCGTTGCGCAGGTAACACCACAGCACCGTGGCCATGCCCATCTCGTGGGCGATCTCGAAGGCCTTGGCGACCTCTTGGATCTGGCGCTTGCTCTCCGGTGACCCGAAGTAGATCGTGGCGCCGACGGCCACGGCCCCCATCTCCCTCGCCTGGCGGATTGAAGCAAACGCGATCTGGTCGTAGGCGTTGGGATACGAGAGGAACTCGTTGTGGTTGAACTTCAAGAGGAACGGGATGCGATGGGCGTACTTCCGAGCGCACATGCCGAGCACACCGAGCGTGCTGGCCACGGCGTTGCATCCGCCTTCGATCGCGAGTTCCACGATCTTCATCGGGTCGAAGTAGTCCGGGTTCTTGGCGAATGACGCGCCCGCCGAGTGCTCGATGCCCTGGTCGACGGGGAGGATCGACATGTAGCCCGTTCCCGCGAGGCGGCCGGTGCCGAAGAGCGTCTCGAGTGACCGGAGCACCGGTATCGGCCGATCGGTGAGGGAGACGACGCGGTCGACGAACCCCGGCCCGGGAAGGGAGAGGCGGCTCGCCGGAATCGTCGTGCAACGATGACCGAGCAGATCGTCGGCGCGTTCGCCGAGGATCTCCGTGATCCGGTCGATCCCGTTTGTGGTGGGCATGATGATCTCCGTTGTCAGTGCAGCAGCGGGTGGAGTTGTCCGAGGATGGCGACGGCAACGAGGATGAAGCCGCCGATGGCGACGTTCGTCTCGGCCAGCCGGAACATTCGTGCCTGTGACGATGCTGTCATGGTCGGCGGGGCAACGGAAGGGGTGACCGTTCCCGGCACCGCTTCGGCGGGAAACGCCGTCACCGCGAACGACGAAGGTGTGAACGAGGAAGCAGCCGATCGGGTCCCGTACCCTCGGCCCGAGATGAGCCGGCCGATCCTCGCTGATGTGAGGATCGACGCAGCTACGGCAACCATCTTGACCGCGAACACGCAGAGGTATGCCGTGCCGAGTCCGGAGCGGAGCAACTCGGTCGGATGGAAGAGACCCGCCGACGAGCGCTGCATGTTGATCAGTCCGGTGAACACGACGACGCCGAGTCCGAGGCCGGCGAGCATCGTGTAGCGCTGCGAAATGAACGATGTCAGCTGATCGCGACCCCACCCGGGGCCCAGACGGTTGGCGAGCACCAGACCGAGGACGGACACCAGCCATGCCACGGCGCCGAGGGAATGGAGCGCCCTGATGAGTGCGGCCTCGAGGTCGAACGTCCTCGACAGGTTGGTGTTCACGACCGAGGACGATGTTGCGTGGGTGGACGCCGCCGCTTCGGTGGAGGTCTTGGGGTCCAATCGGAGCATTGCCCGACGTGACGGTGAGGCTGCCGCAACTTCGTGATCGGCGACCGGGATGCCGTCGACCTTGACGGTGAACAGCTCGACGATCTGCACGGGAGCGTGAGCCCGGACCACGAGTACCCAATCACCGCCGCTCGAGAACCGTAGGGTTGCCCGGTAGACGGACCCTGCCGCCGGCATCTTCTGTGTCGGCACCCGGAGGTCCGGGTCGTTCCCCAATCCACCGATGTCGAGGTCGGCCTTGCTGACCGGGACCCCGCCGACCCGCAGATCGGCCTCGTACGTACGCTCCCCGCCGCTGCCCCCGACCTCGCGGAGGGTCAGCGTCGGCGTGGGCGCGTCCGATGCCGCCCCCGCCGTCAGCGGCGCGGCGAGGACCAGTGCGAACACCGCTGCCCCGATCAAGGAGCGAAGTCTCACGGCTTCACGGCCCACACCGTGGTCATGCCGTGGAGACCTTGCGGAGATTCGGCATGGGTGAGGATGTGGCAGTGGAACGCCCACGCCCCCGGGTACAGGGAGGTCACGATCACGTCGTAGCGTTCGCCCGGGGCAACGTTGATGGTGTCGACCTCATAGGGCTGGGGAAGGTAGTTCCCGTCCTTGGCCACCACCGTCATGCGATGTCCGTGAAGGTGCATCGGGTGGATGATGAGGCCCTCGTTCATGAACCGCAGCAGGGTCTTCTCGCCGACCTTGGCCACGATCGGGGTCGTCGCCGGGAACCCTTTGCCGTTGATCGAGAACCCCATGGGGCCGTCGCTGAGGATCTCGGTGTATTCCTTGTCGTGGGCGGCGAACGCCGGGACCGGCGTGGTGGTGCAGTCGACGATGAATGCACCGAGCAGGCCGAGCGGCACCTGGGCGTCGGCGGAGTGGTGCGAGTGGTACATGTGCGAACCACAGTTGATCGGCGTGAGGTCGTAGATGTAGGTCTGGCCAGGGGTGATCGGATCCTGAGTCACGAACGTCACACCGTCCTGCTTGTTGTCGGCCATCTCCAGGCCGTGCCAGTGGATCGAGGTCGACTCGGGGAGGTCGTTCTTGATGCGAACCCGCACTCGCTGGCCCTGCTTCACCCGGATCTCCGGACCCGGGACGGTGCCGTTGTACGTCCATGCCTCGATCTTGCGGCCGGGGGAAACCTCCCACTGCACGACCTTGGCCGTGAGGTCGAAGACGGGGATGCCGTTCTCCACCTTCGCCTTGAGCGGGAGGCCGCCGAGGCCGGCGGTCTTGGCCGGGAGGCCCTCCAGGAACTCCTGCACGACGGTCCGGTGGGCCTCGTCCACACCGGCATAGGGGTCCGCGCCCACCGCCGCTTCGCCCGCGGGTGCGGCGCTCGCCGGTGCGGCACTCGCCGAGCCGCCGCCGGCGGACGGGGCCACCTCGAAGGTTCCCTTCATACCGATGTCGGCGTGGCCGGGGATGTCGCAGACCCAGTTGTACGTCCCCGGCTCCAGTACGCCGAGGTCGAGGACGGCCGACGATCCCGATGAGATGTCCCGGGTCTTGCCGATGCCGTCGACGCCGAGGTTGTGGGCGACCGAGCCGGTGTTCGACACGTTGAGCCGGATCCGGCCCGCCGGGAACGTCGTCGACGGCGTGGTGATCTTGAAGTCGCTCAGGGTGACGGCCACATCGGTGACCTTCTCGGCGGCCGCGCCGCCCGATGAGCCGCCACCGTCGGCCCGGTCACGGACGCTGAAACCGAAGGCCACCAGGGCAAGGACGATGGCCAACCCCGCTCCGAGCAGAGCCACGAGCGTGGCCCCCTCCGACGATTGACGGTACTCAACAGGTGCGAGAGAACTCATTCCTCGACGGTGCCGTCCCGGCTTCAGTGGTCCTAGAGCGCAAGGGCCCCGAGGGGCCGGGACCTTTGGCCCTGTCCGCGGTTTCGGGTCGGGAGCACGCTCGGTCCCATGAGCGCTCGCATCGTGGTCGGTGTCGATGGATCGGGCGAAAGCATCGAGGCTCTTCGCTGGGCACTGCGGGAGGCCACGCTACGTGGCGCGTCGCTGCGGGTTCTCCATGCGTGGGCCTATCCGGTGGCCGTCGGCTTCCCGACGATGCGGCTGGTCGACCTCGGCGTCATGAAGGAGTCGTCCGAGGCACTGCTCGCCGAAGCGGTCCGAAACGCCGCTGCCGGAACGCCCTCGACCGTGTCCATCGATCCCGTGGTGACCGAGGGATCGGCAGCTCAAGCGCTCGTCGATGCCAGCGAAGGCGCCGACCTCCTCGTCGTCGGAGCCCGGGGTCACGGAGGATTCCTGGGACTCGTCCTCGGATCCACTGCAAGTCAGGTCGTGCATCACGCCACCTGCCCCGTCGTCGTCGTTCCGAAGGCGAACGCCGCCACGTGACGGTCGACTCGGGACCTAGGTCCCTTGCCGCTCGTGACCGATGGTGCTCGACTCAAGGTCGTGAGCATTGTCGACGGTGCCGGTGCAGCTCGGCCGATCAGGGTCTTCCTTCTGGACGACCATGAGGTCGTCCGCGAGGGCGTCCGCCATCTGCTCGAGTCGTCCGGCGAGATCTCCGTGGTCGGGACCGCGGGCCGCTGCAGCGAGGCGCTCGAGCGAATCGGGGCGACCCGCCCCGACGTTGCGGTCCTCGACGTCGCTCTGCCCGACGGGAGTGGCGTCGAGGTGTGCCGAGACATTCGGGTGGCCCATCCCCAGATCGGGTGCCTCATGCTCACGTCCTACGCCGACGACGACGCCATGTTCCAGTCCGTCCTGGCCGGCGCAGCGGGATTCGTGCTCAAGCAAGTGCGCGGCACCGACCTCGTGAACGCCGTTCGTCGCGTCGCGAACGGCGACTCGCTTCTCGACCCGACGATGACGCGCAACCTCTTCGAACGGATCCGGAACCCGGTTGCCACCGAAGACCCCCGCCTGGCGTCGCTCACCAAACTCGAACGCAGCATCCTCGATCTCGTGGCGGAGGGGAAGACCAACGCCCAGATCGGCGCTGATCTCCATCTCGCGGAGAAGACGGTCAAGAACTACATGTCGTCGATTCTCATGAAGCTCGGGATGAGCCGGCGTACCGAGGCCGCCGTATTCGCCGTGAAATCGCGCGAAACGCTCTGACGGCAACACGCTCCGGATGCCGATGGAACTGAGCCTGGAGTTCCTGCTCCTCCTCACCTCGAAGAGCCCTGACGCCACCGTCGTGATCGACGACCGGGGCGACATCGTGTTTGCCAACGACCGCGTACAGGAGATCTTCGGTTGGGTCCCCGATCAACTAGTCGGACGGTCGATCGAGGTGTTGATTCCGTCCGCGAAGCACGAGGTCCACCGCGGCCATCGCGCGCTGTTCGCAGCGGCGCCGACTGCCCGTGCGATGGGAGCAGGCAGTGTGCTCATCGGTCAATGCCGCGATGGCGGGACCGTGCCGGTCGACGTGAGCCTCAGCCCCCTGACGCTCAACGGTGAGTCGTTCGTGGTGGCGGCCGCGCGCAACGCCGCCGCCCGGCAGGAAGCCGAACGCGTCCTGCGCCGTTCCGAGCACCTGTTCACCCTCGAAGCCGAACGTGAGCGCATTGCCCGAGATCTTCATGACGGGGTGATCCAGCGGCTCTACGCCGCCGGACTGCACCTGCAGGCGACCCGCGCCGCCGACTCCGGTGTCGTCTGGGGAGAACACGGACCGAGCATCGACTCGGTCATCGACGAGATCGACCGGGCGATCACCGATATCCGGGCGACCGTGTTCGCGCTCCACACCAAGCGCGGCCTCGAGAACGGACTCCACCACGCCGTGCGTGTCTCCGTAGCCGAGGCCTCCCGGATCCTCGGCTTCACGCCGCGCCTCGAGTTCCGGGGCGACGTCGACGACGTGGCCTTCGACGTCGCGTCAAACGGACTCGAGGTCGCACGCGAACTACTGGTCAACGTGGCCAAGCATGCCCGGGCAACGACGACCACAGTGATGGTCGAGCACGCCAACGGCCTGCTCACGATCGAGGTGGCCGACAACGGGGTGGGTGCCGAGGTCGGCATCGTCACCGCCGGCCAGGGGCTGCACAACGCGTCGACCCGTGCCCGCAAGTTCGGTGGGACCTTCGACGTGTGGTCGTCACCGACGGGCACGACGGCACGGTGGTCCGTCCCGGTGCGCGGCTGACGGCCTGACACAAACGCGGACCAGCCCGTGGATGGGGGGTGTGTGGCTGGGTGGCTCAACGTTGTCGGGTTGGCGACGTCGTTTCGGCGACGACGTGGAACCAACTCGCCACGCCATGCGCCGACCGGTGCGACCCGGTGACTCAGCCGTCGAGGTTCGTCATGACGTGCTTGAGCCGGGTGTAGTCCTCGAGGCCGTACATCGACAGGTCTTTGCCGTAGCCGGAGTGCTTGAATCCGCCGTGGGGCATCTCAGCGACGAGCGGGATGTGGGTGTTGATCCAGACGCAGCCGAAGTCGAGGGCGCGCGCCATGCGCATCGCACGGCCGTGGTCCTTGGTCCACACGCTCGACGCGAGGCCGTACTTGACGCCGTTGGCCCAGCGGACGGCCTCGTCCTCGTCGGAGAAGCGCTGCACGGTGATGACCGGCCCGAAGATCTCGTCCTGGATCATCTCGTCGTTCTGGCGCATCCCCGTGACCACGGTCGGTTCGAAGAAGAACCCAGGTCCCGAAATCCGCGACCCTCCGGTCTGCACCGTGGCGTGCGACGGCGCCCGCTCGACCATGCCGGCCACGCGGGCGAGTTGGGAGGGGTTGTTGAGCGGTCCGTAGAACGTGTCGTCGTCGTCCGGCGCTCCGGTCTTCGTCCCCCGGGCGGCTTCGGTGAGCGCCGAGACGAAGTCGTCGTGGACCCGTGGACCGACCAGGACCCGCGTCGCCGCCGTGCAGTCCTGGCCGGCGTTGAAGTAGCCACCCATGGCGATCGCCGCGGCGGCGGCCTCGATGTCGGCATCGTCGAACACGACGACCGGCGCCTTGCCGCCGAGTTCGAGGTGCGCCTTCTTGAGGGAGTCGGCGCAACTGCGGGCGACCTCGATGCCGGCGCGCACCGATCCGGTGATGGAGACCATCTGGGGGGTCGGGTGCGAGACCATCGCCCGTCCGGTGTCGCGATCGCCGCAGATCACGTTGAACACACCGGGTGGAAGGAACTCGGCGGCGATCTCGGCCATCAGCAGGGCCGAGGCCGGAGTCGTGTCCGACGGCTTGAGCACGGTGCAGTTCCCGGCGGCGATCGCCGGCGCGAACTTCCAGACAGCCATCATCATCGGGTAGTTCCAGGGCGCGACTTGGGCGACGACGCCGATCGGTTCGCGTCGGATCATCGACGTCATGTTCGCCATGTACTCACCCGTTGACCGACCCTCGAGGACCCGGGCGGCACCGGCGAAGAAGCGGATCTGATCGCACATCGGGGGGATCTCCTCGCTCATCGTGAGCGACACCGGCTTGCCCGTGTTCTCGACCTCGACGGCGACGAGTTCTTCGGCCCGGGCCTCGATGGCGTCGGCGATCCGCAGAAGTGCCCGGGACCTCTCCGACGGTGTGGTGCGTCCCCAGGTTTCGAAGGCCGTGGCCGCCGCATCGAAGGCGTGGTCGATGTCGGCCGCACCCGAGCGTGGCGCTGTGGCGTAGACCTCACCGGTCGCGGGATTCACCACGTCGGTCGTTGCCCCATCGGCGGCACCGACCCTCTGACTGTTGACGAAGTTCGTGAGCGCTCGTGTCATGGGTCACAGGATACGGTTCCGTCGGCAGTCTCCTAGCCTGGCCTCATGGCTGAGGGCATCGCGGCACAACCGACCAACCCCATGCAGCAGGTGAACGGGCTGCCCGGAACGAAGCCGGAGAAGCCGATCTGGGACAAGGTGCGTCGACGGGCCGGGATCATCGTGTTCGCCTTCCCGGCGATCCTCGCGCTCTCGCTCATCGCCAACGGCGCTCGGCAGGCGAGTCTGCGAGGAGACGCTTCGGTCAAGGCCAAACGCGATCTCCAACAGGCGTTCGCCGATATCCCGTTCAAGATCCGGCTTCCGAAGGCGTTGCCGGAGAACGCGCCGATGGTGCGCGTCGTTCTCGACAAGCCCGACTCGAAGCAGGGCTTCCAGGCGTATCAGCTCAACGTCTGGTACACGGTCCGCGGGAGTTCCACCGATGCCGGGAAGTCTGTCCATGTGTGGCAGACGAACGACAAGTTTCTCGCCCGCCGTCTCCGTGATCCGCTGCAACTCGTCGGTGTGGAGGAGACGATCGGCGGCGAGACGTGGCGCCGCGTCGTCGATAACCGCGTGCCCGGCCGACTCGTCACCACGTTCTCGAAGCGCTACGACGACGGGATCACGATGACGGTGGACTCGCCGAAGCCGGAACTTGCGCGAGTGGCGATCGCCACCATCGCCACGGCCAACGGCTGATTCCCATTGGACGTCGATCAGCCGCTGCCCACCGTCGCCGTCTGGCGGTGCACTCCGGCGCTCATCGCCGCCCTCGACGCTCAGCTGGGTGAACCGACCGACACCTACGTGAACGGCTCGCAGGTCTGGCTCCGTGACGACGGACCTGGTGACATCACCCTCGAATGGCGTCTCCACCCGGTCGGCGGGTATCGCCGGCCGCCGGCGACCTCGACCACGAATGTCTTCCGGCGTATCGCCGCCGGCCTGGCCCAACCGTCGGCCGACGAGACCGTGGCGATCGCCGCGCCGGAGTCGCTGTGGGGCGGGCTCGAAGTCTTCAGCGCCTACGAGGAACCGCTCGTTGCCGAGGAGCTCCGTGCGTGTTGTGTGGCGCTGCTCGGCATCGAGCCCGACGCGGTCGGACCGGTGGACCACGACCCGATCGCCGACGAGTGGGAGCGCACGGCCGGTGCCTCCGACATCTTCAGCGCGCTGATCGCGCAGCTCGGCCGGTAGCCTCACCTTCCTGTGATGACCGGTTCACCGTCGACGCCGATCGTCGCCCCGCGTCATCTCATCGTCGTCGGCGCCGCTGCCGGAGTGGGCCGGTGGCTGGGTGAGCACGTGCTCGGCTCGTTGGACTGGGAGAGCGTGACGCTCATCGATGCCAGTTCGTCGGTCCTCACGATGGAGCATCCGTACTCGCGTGCGAAGAGGGTGTCGTCGTCGACGTCGTTCGGCTCGCTCGACGGGCTCGGCCCGGGCGGTGATGTCGCCGTCGTCATCGCGGTACCTCTGGCGACGCTACGTGCCGTAGCCGTCGATGTCTTCGGCCGAGTGCCCGAGAACGCGACCGTGATCGAGTGCTCGCACAACCGTACGCGCGCTGATCATGTGCTCCGGGGAGTGCGTGCCGATGCCGTGATCGTCGGTCTTCATGCGCTGTTCGGGGTCAACGCGCCGCGCGCTGATGGCCAGACTTTCGTCGTCTGCCCTGACCCCGTCGCTACCGACGCGCACCGCTGGTTGGCGTCGGCACTCGAGACCGCGGGCGGCACGGTGAACGAGATGGATGCCGCCCGTCACGACGAGATCATGCTCACGGTGCAGACGGCGACCCACCAGGCCCTCCTCACTTTTGCCGATGTGGTGGGCCACTCCGGTCTCGACATCGAACGCGACCTGTGGGCCAACCGCACGCCGGTGTTCGAACTGCTCCTGGCGCTGAGCACTCGCGTGCTCGCACCGGCCCAGGACCTCACGACGGCGTCGATCCAGGCTGCCGATCGCGACGGCCGGATCTCCGAGGCGATGATCGCCGCCCGCTCTCGTCTGGGCGAAGCCGTCGCAGAAGGTGACCTCGAGGCGACGACGGAGTACCTGGAGGAGGTCCGGTCGCACTTCTCCGGCGGGTTGTTCACCAAGATCCACGAGGCGGGCGCGCTCGCGACCTCGGCGGTGCAGTCGACCCGTGCCGGAGTTGCGGCGAACCGCCGAACGAATGCGCTCGTCGGAGTGCGCGGGCTGTCGGGAGGCGACCGCCTCCACGTCGGGCGGGTCGTGAGGGTCACTCCCACCTCGTTCGTGCTTGACGATCTCCTCGTCGGCTCGCCCGGACGCGCCGCGCTGCTGCTCGATGAGCCCACCATTGCCAATGCCCGCAAGCTCGGCATCGGGGGGCGGAGCCGGTCGGTGGAGTTCCGCCTCGGCCGAGTTCGCCTTCTCGACCCCGCGGAGCTCGACGCCGAGCTCGACTCCTGGCTGGCCACGGTCGTGCGTGGCGTCAAGGTACTGATCCCGGAGGCGATCGCGGGCGCTTCGGCCGTCCGCACCGCCGAGAGCGTGCGTGGCGTCGTTCGGGCCGAACTCGTCTCCGAGGAAGTGCGCCTCGGTCAGCGGGAATGCGTTCTCCGTCTCGTCGGTCGGATCGACAGCGATCTTCTCGCCTTGGAACGCGAGGTGCAGCATCGCATCGACGACGTGTTCCAGTGGCCGGCGGGCGCAATGCACCCGCTCTCGGATCGACCTGTCGACAGCATCGGCTTCCTCGGTCCGGCGGGCACGTTCTCCGATGTCGCCGCACGCCAACTCCGTGGTCTCCTCGATCCTGAGTCAACCATCGTCCGTTCGGAGTACCCGGATTTCGGTGCACTGGTACGTGCTGTCGAGGACGGCGCGGTGAACCTCGCGGTCGTACCCATCACCAACTCGTCGTCAGGCCTCGTCGACCTTGCTGCCGAGGTGCTCTCGGCGTGTGATCCGTCGCTCGAGGCCAACGGGGTCGTCGATGTGCCGGTTCGGTTCGACGCGTACGTCGATCCCGGCGTCGGCATTCGCCCCGGCATGCGCGTGCTCTCGCACCCACAGGGAATCCGTCAATGCTCGCAGTTCATCGCCGCCAACGAGCTGGTGGCAGTCGAGTGCGCCTCGACCGCCGAGGCCTGCATCCGGGTGCGTGACGAGCACGACGGGATCGCCCTCGCCGCCGCCGGCATCGGCGAAGAGCTCGGTCTCGAGGTGGCGCGCTCGAGCGTCGGCAACCTTGCCGGTGCGATCACCCGGTTCCTGGTGATCGCCCGACGCGGCACCTTCCAACCGCCGGCACGTGCCGACGTGCTGCAGCGAACGGTTTGGGTCGTCGACGCCGGAGTCACCTTGCCCGATGACCACACCGCGAGATTCGACGAAGTCCTCCGTGGCCCATCGGGACGAATGCTGGTGGTGTCGACGCATCGGGGTCTTCTCGACGGCCTCGCTGGCGCGCGTCGACTCGGCACGATGCCGTGGACGCCGCGTACGCCGATCGTCGTGGTCTAGAACTATGCGTACAGATGATCCTCGATTTGATGGACGGAGCCCTGCCCCGGGCCCGTTCACGATGCTCATTCGTGGAGCCCGTCGAAAGTGCCCCCAGTGCGGTTCCGGGAAACTCTTCCATCGGTGGCTCACGATGGTCGACCGGTGCCCCGGCTGCGACTACCGCTTCGAGCGGGAGGAAGGCTTCTTTCTCGGAGCGATCGTGGTCAGTGTCATCATCACCGAACTGGTCATCGTCGCCGTGATCACCATCGGTTTCGCACTCACGCTCCCCGACGCCCCCGTGGTCGCGCTGGCCGTCGGTGGGGGCGTGCTCGCCGGTCTCACCCCGCTGATCGTCTATCCGTTCACGAAGACGATCTGGACGGCGGTGGACCTCATCATGCGGCGCAGCCTGGGCGAGTCCTATGCCACCGCCGACGGCACCCAACCCGGCACCGGCCCCCGCTCCTGAGCAGGTTCCCCCCGGAGGGCGTTGTCCGCACTTGGTGATGTGGGTCATCTCCGACAACGATGGTCGGATGCCCGGTCCCGATGTGCTCGAATCGGTGGAACGCCCCACCGAGACCTCTGGGCTGCGCACAGCCTGGTTCCACTGCTACGCAGGGATCACCGGCGGCACCGCACTCGGCGCGCTGATCGACGCCGGGGCAGACGAAGTCGCGGTCCGCAGGCTCGTCGAACGCCTCCCGGTGACGGGATGGGACATCAGCCGCGAGGTCGTGAAGCGCAACGGAATCGGCGCGATTCGTGCGTCCGTCGATGCCACGCCGGACCGCTCGGTGGTGCGCACGATCGCCCACATGAACGCACTCATCGAAGAGGCGCGTTTCCCAACGCGGCTTCGCACTCGCATCGAGACCGTCTTCGAAGCGTTGGCACGTGACGACCGGATCGGACGTGGCTGGCTCCGGACGATCGAAGTGGCCGGCCTCGACGTCATCGTGAAGACGGTCGCCGTCTGCGCCGCCCTCGAGGTGCTGGGGATCGAAGAACTGCACTGCAGCCAGGTTGCGCTGGGCGTCGGAACGGTGAAGAAGCGCGACGGCCTTGTGCCGATCCCCGATCCGCTGGCTGTGTCCGTCCTCGCCTCGCGTGGTGCGGTGACCTATGGGCGTGAGGTTGGCGCGGAACTCACCGACATCGTCGGCGCGGCGATCGTGGCGGCGCTGTCGCTGTCCTTCGGAGCGATGCCGGCGATGGCTGTTGATGCGATCGGTCATGGCGCCGCCGCTCAGGAGATCGACGGACTGCCTCTGCTCACTCAGGTCGTGCTCGGTCGACAGATTGCCCGGCGAGCGCCGACCCAGCAGCTCTCGATGCTCGAAGCGAACGTCGACGATGTGACAGGTGAGGTCCTCGCCCACACGATCGAAGAGCTCCTCCGGGCCGGAGCGACGGATGCGTGGCTGACGCCGATCACCATGCGAGGCGGACGCCCCGCCCAGATGATAAGCGCACTTGGTGATCCGCTCCTCGCCGATCAGTTACGGCAGGTGCTCATCGAAGAGACCGGCGCACTTCTGGTCCGTCAGCGCAGCGTCGATGAATGGATCGCGACTCGGCACTACGAGGAAGTCGAGGTGCACGGCCACCCGGTTCGGGTCCGCGTCGGTCCGGGTAGGGCGAAGGCTGATCACAACGACGCCATGAAGGTCGCCCGGCTGTTGACCGTGCCGGTGCGCGAGGTCACATCCTTGGCCGAGAGCCAGTGGCGGCGAATGCAGGAGGCCCGTCACTTCCACCCGGGCGGCCGCGGCTAGCGACTTCCCCCGGAAGAAGTCGGTGGATTGAGGCTCTCGGCGTCGGGGGTTCGGTTGTAGGCCTGGGCTTCGTCTTCGAGGGCGTCGTGGTCGCTTGTTGCCGGGTTCGTAGGCGCGCTGAGTAGTCCCGGCGGTGTTGGTGGCGGGTTGGCGGTGTTGGTG
>JANMYF010000398.1:0-1808 GCA_031381685.1 Acidimicrobiia bacterium | reverse complement strand
GCCCTCCAGCTGATGATGAGCCTGGTGATGGTCTACATCAACCTGCTCCGCATCCTCGGGGCGTCGTCACGCCGCTGACGCTTTGCTACTTCGTCTGACGCCACGGGCGTCGCCTCCGGGCGGCGCCCGTTGCGCGTCTTGTCACGACGTCGCTCTCCGCGCATTCGTGAGGGGACGCGGTGGCGATGGAGCACTTCTCTCCGGGACCCCCTCGTCCGGCTACGACTTGAACAGACTGCTGTCGTAGGGTCAGGACACCGGGCCGAGTGGCGGCCAGCAGCCAAGGGAGACATCGTGCTCGATCACGTCATCAAGGGCGGCACCATTGTCGACGGCACCGGTATACCGGGTGCGCGTGGCGACATCGGCGTGCGCGACGGTCGCATCGTGCAGGTCGGCGGGTCAATCACCGAGTCGGCGACGAATGTCATCGATGCCGAGGGTGCGATCGTGACCCCCGGTTGGGTCGATGTGCACACCCACTACGACGGTCAGGTGAGCTGGGACGACGAGATGGATCCCTCGGCCGGGAATGGCGTCACCACCGTCGTCATGGGCAACTGCGGGGTGGGCTTCGCGCCCGTACGGCCGGGGGGCGAGAAGGCCCTCATCGAACTGATGGAAGGCGTCGAAGACATCCCCGGCACGGCGCTCTACGAGGGCATTGAGTGGGGTCGTTGGGAGACGTTCCCCGAGTACCTCGACTACATCGCCGCTCGCCAGTATTCGCTCGACATCGGGGCGCAGATCGCCCATGGGTCGGTTCGCTACTACGTGATGGGCGAGCGGGGCGCCAACAACGAGGACGCATCCGCCGAAGACATCGCCGAGATGGGTCGCCTTGTGCAGCAGGCGATCGAGGCCGGCGCGGTTGGCTTCAGCACGTCACGGACGATCGGGCACCGCTCACTCTGGGGTTCGCCCGTCCCCGGTACGTTCGCTCCCGAGGAGGAGCTGCGTGCGATCTCTCTGGCCATGAAGGCGGCCGGCAAGGGAGTGTTCGAACTGATCCCTTCGGGCACGGTGGGCAAGCTCGAGGCTCTGGGCGGCGAACCCTTCTCCCCGCTCGAGGAACTTCAGCTGATGGATCAGGTGTCGCGCGAGAGTGGTAGGCCGGTGACGTTCACCCTCACCAACCCGCTCGATTATCCCGACATGTACCGCGAGATGCTGGCCCAGACGCTGGAAATGAACGCGTCCGGCTCACAGCTGTACCCGCAGGTGTCGTCGCGTCCCATCGGTCTGGTGACCGGCCTGTCGGGCTACCACGCGTTCTTCCGCCGCCCCACCTACATGCGTCTCGCCGCTCTGCCGCTGGCCGAGCGAGTGAAGGAGATGGCCAAGCCCGAAGTAAAGGCAGCCATTCTCGCCGAGCCCGACGTTCTCGTGGACGAGCCCGGTTCGATGGCCAACCTTTACGTCTTGTTCCAGAACGCCGCTCCGGTCATCTACCCGTTGGCCGATCCGGTCGACTACGAGCCGCAGATGTCGGAGTGCCTCGGCGCTCGAGCGGCCGCGACGGGTGACGACATCATGAGCGTGATGTACGACTTCCTGCTCGAACAGGACGGGCGGGTGATGGGTTCGCTCATGGGCGGGCTCGATGTGCATCAGGCGCAGGAAGTGGTGCGAGAGATGCTCACCCATCCCGCCACCGTGACCGGTCTCAGCGATGCGGGAGCGCACGTGACGATGATTTGCGACGCCTCGATGCCCACCACGCAACTCACGTATTGGACCCGCGATCGTCGGCGCGGTGAACAGATTCCTCTGGAGTTCCTCGTCGCCAAGCAGACGTCGCGAAATGC
>JANMYF010000397.1:0-2104 GCA_031381685.1 Acidimicrobiia bacterium | reverse complement strand
CTCTCGTCGAGCCCCCACCTGCCTCGAGGCCGACGAGACCGGTCGAAGATTCCGCCTTGAGGACCAAATCCGGCGAGATTCAGCCGCCCAACGTGCCCGCAAAGCAGCGTTCCAGCGTCGAGAAGCAGACGTCGCCGCTCGGCGCCACGGCCATCGATCGCGACCACCCCCTGCGGATCGCGGTCGACGATCAGTCGAGCCCGGTGACCGGATCGACGCCTCAGCGGAACCCCCTCCCACAATTCCGCTCGCCGCGCTTTGTGGTGCGCGCCCCTCCAAATTGGGGATCTGAGCGGTGCGGCTCGGTCATGACCATCGATAAGTGCCACGGGCAGACTGTGCGCTCAGTGTGTTCGATCGTGGACGAGGTGCGAGGTCCGCGACGGGTCGGAACTCCCGCGACAACTTTGCCGACGATCAGGCCGTCACGCTGTCGTCGCGACGGGCGTCGGGACCGCTCATCACTGCCGAAGTGGAGTGGCCGGGTCCTGTCTGGTCGGCGACACCGAGTGGTGGTTGTGTGCGGCCAGGGTCGCCATTGCCAGATTCCCGATGGGCGAGTTTCTGTATCGTATTGGATGCGCCAATTCCCTAGGGGAACATCCGGGTCATGATCGACTGCTTCGGCCTCGGGATCTCGACGGCGTCTTCTGCTGCCGCTGAAGCGTTCAATGATGGACTCAGGCGTTACCTCCAACAACAGGCCGGGGCAATCGAGGCGTTCAGCGTCGCGCTGCTTCATGATTCCGGATTTGGGCTGGCTCGGCTTGGACTCGGGCTCGCGCTTCGGGCAGAAGCGCAGATCAAAGCCGGAAACAATGAGGTTGCTGCCGCGCCCCGCCTTCGCCTCGACAAACGAGAAGCAAATTTGGTGAATGCCGTAGCGCTTCAAGTTTCACTTCAGTTTGATATCGCTGAGGAAGCATTAGAGAGCCATTTGACATTTTGGCCAACTGACGCGCTCGCGTTGTCACTTCGTCTGGCGCTCTTGAATGTTTTCTCCTCTCGGCCAGATCGCGACGTTGAGATGCTGCGAGCGGTGACGAGCGTGCAGCCTGCGTTTGCCGATGATCCGTACCCGCTCGCGGCGCTGGCCTTTGCTCTTCAAGAGAACCGAAGGTTCGCCGAGGCGCATGACGTCGCCACAGAGGCCGTCCGGCTCATGCCGAATAACGCCCGTTCCGCACACGCTGCAGCTCACACCTTCTTTGAGACTGGCTCGTTCGAGAAGGGTGAGCGCTTCCTCGAAACGTGGCTCGACGAGTGGGAGAACCCCGGTGGATTTGCCTGCCACCTCGGGTGGCACAGTGCGCTCAGCGCTCTGAGTAGGGCCGATCGACAAACAGCGCGGATGCGCCTCGAAAGCCTTCTCTCGTTCGTTGGGCGGTCGCTTGCAGCGCTCGCTGATTGTTCGTCTCTCTCCTGGCGGCTCGCGCTGGATGGCGACTCCAACGACCTTCCTTGGGAGGCTTTGTCAGAAATTCCGGACCTTCCGGGAAACCGTTTCGGCAACGCGCACCGAGCGATGGTGTTAGCGGGGCTTCGTGACGTCGATGGACTCCGCCGATATGAAGACGTCCTCGCAGAGCTCGGAGGGCTCAATCTTCTCAGTGCGCAATGGGCGAGATCACTTCGGTTGATGTCGACTGGTCGACCCGTTGAAGCTGCCGATGTCCTCGATGCGCTCTCTCCGAACTTCCGCACTCTGGGAGGGAGCCAAGCGCAAACTGACGTGTTTCGCGAAACTCACATTGCCGTGCTGATACGCGCTGGACGTACCCTCCAAGCCCGTCGCATGATCGAGGATCGGCTTCGTCAACGTTTCAGCCAACGCGATGAAGTCTGGCTCGCAGACACAATGTGACCGAACGCAAACTCCTTACGATGTGCGATTCGAACAAGGCTGCGCGGAACCGCACAATTCGCTGATCAGTCGCGGCCGAACGAGCCGCTCGTAACCGGCGATCCTGGGCGGTATCGGGGTGCCCGACCCTGCGCGGTCTCGACCATCCGGCGACGCCCTGTCGAGGCGCACGTTTTGGGCCGTCATGGGTGGGTTGCGGGGACGGGTGGTCGACGTGTGAGATTCGCTGTTTTCACTCCG
>JANMYF010000380.1:0-2764 GCA_031381685.1 Acidimicrobiia bacterium | reverse complement strand
CGTGTGTTGCGAGCAGTCGGAGCGAAGCGGTGAGGCGCAGCGCCGGAAGCGCTGCCATGGCGGTTCCTAGCGTGAGTGGTGCGGTGTCGTGTGTTGCGAGCAGTCGGAGCGAAGCGGAGAGGCGCAGCGCCGAGAATCGCTGCCATGGTGGTTCCTAGCGTGAGTGGTGCGGTGTCGTGTGTTGCGAGCAGTCGGAGCGAAGCGGAGAGGCGCAGCGCCGGGAAGCGCAGCCATGGGTTGATTCTGCCTGGTTCTCAGCCGTTCGCCCAGCCCGCCGATCGACGTGAGCGGCCGCTATCGTGCCCAGGTGGCGTCAACGGAGGCGCCACGAAGGAGTGAGAACGTGTCCTGGAAGACGAAGATCGAGAAGAACGTCGCTGAGGATCTGGAGCCGGGGGAGACGCTGATCGACGGCGTGCTCGTCAACCCGTCGGGCCACACCATGAAACTCGCAGCGCGCGGGGCCGGCGGTCTGGTCGGTCTGGCGATCGCCAATCGGGTGATGAAGGACGGGGAACCTGATCCGTCAACCGGATCGGCATCGCGTCTTCCGAACGAACCGCTGGTTCTCGGTCTCACCGACAAGCGGCTGATCGTGTGGGGGTGGGGAAAGCTCCTCGGCAAGCCGAAGGGCTTCAAGGTTGCGTTCCCGCTCGCCGACGTGGCCGGTATGGAGACCGAAACCCGGAAGACATCGGTCGCTGTAGCGATCGTGTTCACCGATGGGACCGGCGTGACCCGGGAGGCTCCCCGGCTGGCCAACGATGCCGAGGCATTCGCGGCCGCGGTGAACGCAGCACGCGCCGACGGCTGACCCACCGACGCCACTCGGGCCGGGGAAGGCCGGGAACATCGAAGTCAGCTGGCCCACCCAGCCGTCCTCCAGATAGCGCCCCGAAGCGTGCGAAGGTTGACCGGTGAATACGCCTGATCGCATCTCCCGTCTCCGCACGTTCAACCTTGCGGCCGGTGTCCTGCACCTCGGGCAGGCCGTCGTCGTGTTGCTCCTCACCAACGGGCGATCCCTTCCGGTGACCGCGGCGTGGGGCAACGGCCCGCCAGGTCAGCCCTCGGGCCCGCTCGTGCTGGAGAAGCTGTTCTCCTATCGCATCGGTGTCGCGGTGTTCGTCTTCCTTGCACTCTCGGCCTTCTTCCACTTCCTCGTCGCCAGCCCGTGGGGCTTCCCGAAGTACCGCGAGGAGTTGCTCAACACCCGCAACCGATTCCGGTGGGTCGAATACTCGATCTCCTCCACTGTGATGATCGTGCTGATCGCCGGGATCGTCGGGATGACCGATGTGGTGGCCCTCCTCGGCATCGCCGGGGCGAACGCGTCGATGATCTTCTTCGGCTGGCTCATGGAGACGACGAACAAGCCCGGCCCCGGGGCCAACTGGTCGCCGTTCCGGTTCGGCTGCTTTGCGGGGATCATCCCATGGCTCGGCGTCGTGATCTACACAATCGGCGCAGGGACGAGCAACAGCGACAATGGCGACGGCGTGCCACCGTTCGTCTACGGGATCTTCGTGTCACTCTTCCTGTTCTTCAACTGCTTCGCCGTCACGCAGATGAAGCAGTACGCCGCGAAAGGGAAGTGGGCGGACTACCTCCACGGTGAGCGGGCCTACATCATCTTGTCGCTCGTGGCCAAGAGCGCGCTGGCGTGGCAGGTGTTCGCCAACGTGCTGCTGCCCAACGTCTAACTCCGCGTGCTTGGTATCTCGGTCGCTCCGGGGGCGACTGGGGTACCAATCATTCGGCTCGGGTGAGCCAGGTGGCTGACCCGACGCGCCGGCGCGTAGCGTCGACGGCCGTGCCTCTCGATCGTGCCATCAAGGTCTTCCTCGACGCTGCCGCAGCGAACGGACGACCACCCATCTCGCAGGTGCCCGTCGGCGAAGGGCGGGCCGGTTACGACACCTACATGGCGCTCGCGGGAACAGGGCCGGACATGGCGTCGGTCGAAGACCGTGAGCTCGACGGTGTCCCCGTTCGCATCTACCGCCCCCACGGTGTGGCCACGACGGGCGCGCCGGTTCTCGTCTGGATCCACGGGGGCGGTTGGATGATCGGCTCGATCGAGACCGACGACTGTCGGGTCCGCACGATGGCGCAAGGGGCCGGTGTGGTCGCCATAAGTGTCGGGTACCGTCTCGCTCCGGAGCATCCGTTCCCGGCCGCGTTCGACGACTGCTTCGCCGTCGTCTCGGCCGTGTCCGCCAAGGCCGACGAACTCGGCGTCGATGCCACTCGGCTGGCCGTCGGCGGCGACTCGGCCGGCGGCAACCTCTCCGCCGCCGTCGCGCTGTGGGCGCGGGACAGGGGAGGGCCCCATATCGCATTCCAATTGCTCATCTATCCCGCTACGGATGGACCCGACGTGGGCTATCCGTCTCGCGACGAGAACGCCAACGGGTACTTCCTCACGAAGGACGCGTTGGAGTACTTCTGGGCGAACTACGTGACCGAAGCCGATCGCGCGGCGTCGCGATCCGATGATCGGGCCATGCCAATGGCGGCGGCCTCACTCGCCGGGCTGCCCCCGGCATATGTACTCACGGCCGAGTTCGATCCACTCCGTGACGAAGGGGCGACGTATGCCGCGCGCCTTGCCGCCGACGGGGTGCCGACGACGTACACGAACTACGACGGCTGCACCCACGGCTTCTTCGGCATGCAGGCGTTGTTCCCGGTGGCCGGTGCGGCGATGGACGAGGCGACGTCGGTCTTGCGTGCCGCGCTGAACGGCGCCCCGCAGCGGACT
>JANMYF010000344.1:0-2875 GCA_031381685.1 Acidimicrobiia bacterium | reverse complement strand
CGACGGTGCACAGCCCGTCACGTCCGACGCCTGTGGACCTCCGAGATTGCGACCCCCAAAAGCACCGGGGGGCTCAGCAAGCGCACCGCCACAACGCTGGACCTGCCGACCGTCAGCAAAGTTGTCGCGGGAGACCCGACCCGTCGCACACCTCGCTTCCTCGCTTACGCTCCAGTTTCGCCGCCGCAGGCGATGGCATGACGGCGTTCCTGCGCGCGAGGTATGGGTTTGGTATCGGGTGGTGCGGGTCACAAGGTGACACGCGGGGTAGTTGGGGAAGCGAGCCGACTGAACGACGTGGGCTTGACGCCGTCGCGTCGTGACCGGCCTTCCGTCGATCGCCTCGCCTGACCGTTGCGACTTTGGCGCCAAGAATTGATCGGAGCCGCTGTCCACGAGTGTGATGAACTACCGGGGTCGAGCCAACGAATCGAAAGACAGGTATGGACATGCGCGAAGCATCACGGACATTCGATCTGGGAATAGCCACCGATCAGAAGGACGTGATGCACGTTGCCAACAGTGAACCTGGGGATCCTGGCGCACGTAGACGCCGGTAAGACCACACTCACCGAGCGGTTGCTGCTGGCCGCTGGAGTCATCGAAGAAGCCGGACGCGTCGACGCGGGCACGACCCGGACCGACTCACTCGCGCTCGAACGGCAGCGCGGGATCACGATCAAGGCCGCCGTCGTGTCGTTCACCGTGGACGGCGTGACCGTCAACCTCGTCGATACCCCGGGGCACCCGGACTTCATCGGAGAGGTGGAGCGAGTCCTTGGCGTGCTCGACGGCGCCGTGCTCGTGGTGTCGGCGGTCGAAGGCGTGCAGTCGCAGACGTTGCTGTTGTTTCGCGCTCTGCGGCGCCTTCGTGTCCCGACGTTCATGTTCGTGAACAAGATCGACCGTGTCGGCGCCGATGTCCAGCGAACGCTCGACGCGATCAAAGCTCGCCTCGACGTTGACGTCCTCGAGATGAGCTCGTCTTCGGACGTCGGCACGAACCACGCGAGCACAACAGCCAACGATCTCGCAGACGTGCGGTTTGCGGAGAAGGCGACCGAGGCGCTGGCTGCTCACGACGACGCCGTGCTTCGCCGCTATGTCGGTGCTAGCCAATTGCCGCCCGACGAGCTGCGCCAAGCGATCGTCAGCCAGACCAGCGAAGGTCTGATTGCGCCGGTGTTCCTCGGCGCAGCGCTCTCCGGTGTCGGCGTCGACGATGTGCTGCGAGCGATCCCACAACTTTTGACTCCAGCGCCGACTGACTCCAGCGGCCCGCCGGCCGGGACAGTATTCAAGATCGAGCGAAGCTCGAACGGCGAGAAGGTCGCGGTCGTCCGCATGTTCACCGGCGCGTTGTCGATCCGCGATCGCGTCTCGCTCGTCGGGGGTGCCGCCGCCGCAAGCACTGGAACGCAGACCGTCACGGCGATCGAGGTGTTCGACTCCGGCACGACGACGCGGCGCACCAGCGCGTTCGCCGGCGAAATCGCCAAGATCCACGGATGGATCACCGTCCGCATCGGCGACTCCTTCGGGCGGGGCGGTGCGGATTCGACGCGCCGCTCGTTCCCGCCCCCGACGCTGGAGACGGCCGTCGTGGCGCGTCGGCCCGCCGAGAAACGGTTGGTGTTTGAAGCGCTCACTCAATTGGCCGAGCAGGACCCGCTCATCAACCTCCGCCAGGACGACGCCCGCCAGGAGCTGTTTCTATCGCTGTACGGCGAGGTACAGCGCGAGGTCGTCGCCCAGACCTTGCTCGCTGAGTACGGACTTGAGATCGAGTTCCGCCCGACCACCCCGGTCTGCATCGAACGACCCGATCAGCCGGGCTCGGCCGTCGAGTTCATCCGTCGCGGCCGTTCGCCGTCCCACCCGTTCCTCGCGACCGTCGGGTTGTCGATCAGCCCGCTCGCACCGGGCTCCGGTGTCCACGTCGAGCTGGCCGTCCCCGTCCAGTCCATCCCGATCCACGTGTTCGACCGTGTCGACATGTTCGACGATCTCATGCGGCGCACGGTTCGTGACACGCTGCGCCAAGGCCTCCACGGCTGGGAGGTCACCGACTGCCTCGTGACCATGACCCACTGCGACTACCAAGCACCTCCCCGCAAATGGCCGGGGACCACGCTGTCGGACTACCGCCTGCTCACGCCCCTCGTGCTGATGGACGCACTCCACCAGGCAGGCACGACCGTCCTCGAGCCGATCGTCGAGCTGCGCCTCGAGCTCCCGACGAGCGACCTCGGAGCCATCCTGTCGGCACTGCGCGACCTTGACGCGCGACCTGGGCCACCGACGACTGATGGGCCCACCACGATGCTGACCGGTACCATCCGCGCCGCGCGGCTGCACCGCCTGCAGTCACGCGTGCCTGATCTCACCCGCGGCGAGGGCGTCCTCGAGACCGCTCCGGCCGGCTATCAACCAGTCCTCGGACCGCCACCCAGCCGGCCCCGAACCGGTCGCAATCCCCTCAATCGCACCGACTACCTCAGAAACATCGACCACTCCGGATGACACGTCCGCCCCGCCCGGTAAATGGCGGACTCATGCGTTCAGAGCAACCGGTATCGCCATGCGAGTCTGTCGAGCGAGGTCAATCGTCGGAGAAGTTCTCATTGGGGTCCCGACCGGTCGCGCACCTCGCACCTCGTCTACGATCGAACGCTCGGAGCGCGACTCGGCCCGAGCCACCCGATATCACCGGTTATTCAGCGGGTCGGCGTTGTTTTCAGAGTGAGTGAAGTGTGCGCCCCGAGGGTGAGTTCGCGGCGGCCGGTGGGCTGTTACGGCGACGCCGAGTTCGGAGCGGACCGCGTCGTTCCGCGTTATCTCCACTAAGCACCCCCCGGTGCACTACAACTCGGGA
>JANMYF010000320.1:0-4986 GCA_031381685.1 Acidimicrobiia bacterium | reverse complement strand
CGACGGTGGAGCGACGATCTGACGGAGTCGCCGCGGGCCGGGGAAGAACTGTGGTCCGACCGTGGTTGAGGCATCCGGGAGGGTTTCTCCTACCGGGGTAGTGCAAACCTCGGAGATGAGGAAGAATGTTGACCATGACTGACACCGCTGTGCTCTCCGACGACGCCCGCACCGAGCGGATGAAGGCGTTGCAGAGCGTCATCGAACTGATCCGTCCCGTTGTCCAGCAAGACGGCGGTGACCTCGCGCTCACCTCCGTCGATGTCGAAACAGGAGTCGTCGAAGTGCGTCTTCAGGGTTCGTGCAGTTCGTGCGCGGTGTCGTCGACCACGCTGCAGGCCGGCGTGAACCGCATCCTCAAAGACCGCCTCCCCTGGGTCACCGAGGTCATCGGCGGAGTCGAAGAGATGGACGTCGACGAGAGCCGCTCCATGGGTCGCGGCGGCTACGTCCCCAAGTTCGACTGACCCTCACAGACCCCGACAGGCTGACCCCGTGGCCGGCGCAGTCGCTTCGGTAAGCATCGGGCGTCTCACGTCGTCACAACGCTGTCGTCGTTTTCTCGCCACCATCCTGGATCCGGAGACGAAGCCCCGACCGGTCGCCAAGGGCGCGTTCCGCCTCGACTCCGCGGTGCGCGAGGCGATTCGCGTCGCCCATGAGGTGGCGGACCAACGAAACATGACCGTTGCCGAGACGCTCGACGAGCACCCGCCTCCAGGGCTCGCGGCAGAGGAGCGAGTGCGGTTCACCCGAGCAGTGCAGGCCTACGGCGAGTTCGTCGGCGACGATCTCGTGTCGCTCCACCCGAGCGCTGGCGAGTTCTTGGAGCGGCCGAGCCGGACCGGACGTTTTCGTCTCACGGGACGCTGCGACACGACCGTGTTCGATCGGACGACGGGCGTGATCGAAATACGGCGCGTTCATCTCGGATCACGGCGGGTCACGTCGTATGCGTTCGAAGAGCAGTTGCCCGACGAATCGATCGCCGAAGACACCACGACGGCACCGGCCGACATCGACAGCGACGCGCTTCTCACTCTGCTGATCACCAAGGGAGCCCCAGCCGAGACCGACGTTCTGGCCCGAGTTCGCCACCTTTGGCTAGGGGCGTCCCCGGCAGAGCGCATCACTGACATCACCGCGTCGATGGTCGGCGAAGCCGCTCAGCGGCTCAACGCCCTCGTCGAGCTGGCGCTTGTCGATCCGGTCGAGACGCCAGGCTGGTGGTGCGACGCCTGCCCGGCAATTCGTTCGTGTGCCGCCGTCTCTTCGACCACAGATCAGGATCTGGCCACCCGACTGAGCCCATCAGGCGAACCTTCGGTGCGTCCATGAGCCGACTCACGCAAAGCCGGGACGCGTGGACGGAGGATGACCTGGGGGCACCGTTCCAGCCGTCCCCCGGCGTGCTCGTCATCACTGCGTCGAAGGCGCGAGATCTTGCTGCGTGCCCACGTCGGTACGGCCTGGCCCACGTGCTGCGCCTCGAAGCAGACCCTGATGCCGCCGAACAGACCGAGGAACTCGCGCTCGGCCTCTCCCTGCATCGCGAACTCCGACTCCGGCATGCACCGATGGCGGGGCACGACGATGAGGGGTTCCTCGACCCGACTTCTCCGCAGTCGCCTTGGCTGTCGCAGCGGATCCTGGCACACCGGGCGCTCTGCCCATCGACCGTTCGGGGTGACGAGGTCGACTATGTGGACGGCGAGTGCGACCTCCAGTGGTTCCGTGCCCGCCGCAACGTGATCGTACGTGGACGTATCGACGCGTTGTGGCTGCACCACGACGGGACGCTCGAAGTTCGCGACTACAAGAGTGGTCACGTCGCCGAATCGATCGACGATGATCCCGCGGCCCTCCTCTACGGTCTCCTCGCGCTCGCTCATCCGATCGCCCGGTCCGGTCGCAAGGTCACCGGAGTACGAGTGTCCTACGAGGCCCTCCGATCGGCCGGAAGCTTCGTCGTGTCTTTGGATTTCGACGAGGCAACGATCCGACGCGCCGTTGCCTTCGTCCAGGAGGTCGACGAACGCATCAGGGGAGAGCGGCGCTTCTCGGCCACCCCCTCCCCGTGGGCCTGCAGCACCTGCGCATACCAGCACACGTGTCCGTTCTCCGCGTCGCGCGGTGGCGGTTTCGTCGGAGGAGACTGACGGTATGGAAGAAGAAGCGGTCCGACCCGAGGACCCGGCCAGCGATGAACTTCGCGAACCGAGGCGAACGTTGGCCTCGACGCGGGCGTGTGTGATCGTCGGGATCATCGCATTCGCAGTGCAGTTGCTGGTCGTCAAATCCAACGGCGTGGCATGGCCGCGTGCGCTGTCCTCCGCCGCGTTCCTCGGTGTCTTCACGGGATTCGGGCTGTGGTGGGTGACGAAGATCCGGCGGCGCGTCCGACCAGAGGTCGCAAAGCCCGACGAGCGCGACCCGGCCTTGCCTCCTCCGGTAGGTGGATGGGCCAACCCGTCGAGGGGCCAGGACGCGCTCGGCCGATTCGGCCGGGCACTCCGATCCTTCTTCAAAGGGCCGCGCCCCCCACGCTGAAGGCGTCAGCCGAGGGCCGCGATCGCGTCGGCCACGGCGAGCGTGCGCCGAGCGTTGTCGACGTGGAGGTTCTCGATCATCCGCCCGTCGACCGTGACCACGCCGCGACCGTCGGCAACGGCTTCGTCGAACGCGGCGATCACGCGTCGGGCGTGCAGGACCTCGGCTTCGGTGGGAGCCCACACGTCGTTGCACGGTTCGACCTGACTCGGGTGAATCAGGGTCTTGCCGTCGAAGCCCATCTGAGCGCCGACGATGCATTCGGCCCGGAAACCGTCGGGGTCCTTCACGTCGTTGAACACGCCATCGAGAATGCTCACACCGGCCTCGCGGGCGCCGAGCAAGGCCGTCGCTAGGTGCGGAAGCAGCGGCGCTCGGCCGGGCACCTGGGCGGCGCGGAGTTCCTTCGCGAGGTCGTTCGTGCCCATGACCAAGACGTTCACGCGGGGGTGCGCGGCGATCGCCCGCACGTCGAAGATGGCCGTGGGCGTTTCCACCATCGCCCAGATCCGCATCTCGGGGGCCGCTCCGGCAGCGTCAAGAGCGCGGGAAACCGCATCGAGCGTGGCGACCGACGACACCTTCGGGATGACCACGGCTGCCGCGGTCGAAGTTGCCGCCGCGGCGATATCGGCCGAGCCCCACGCGGTGTCGAGACCGTTGCAGCGGATGGTGATCTCGCGTCGCCCGTAGGCCCCCGAGCGAGCTGCAGCAACGGCGTTGGCTCGGGCTTGCTCTTTGGCGTCGGGGGCGACCGCGTCTTCCAGATCGAAGATGAGCGCGTCGGACGGGATCGTCTGCGCCTTTTCCAGCGCCCGTTCGTTGGCGGCCGGCATGTAGAGCACGGAGCGGCGCGGTCGAAGATCAGTCATGGTGAATCCCTAGGTAGACGTATTACTTGGCGAAGCCGTAGGCGGCGGCGAGCTCGGGGTCACGGGCAGAGAGCGACTTGGCCAGCTCCACGACCACGCGGCACTGCTTCACCGATGCGTCGTCTTCCATCTTCCCGTCGAGCATGATCGCTCCGGTTCCGTCGCCCATGGCGTCGATGACCCGTTGGGCCTGAGCCACATCGGACGGCCGGGGCGAGAACACCCGCTTGGCGATGTCGATCTGCACCGGATGAAGGCTCCACGCTCCGACGCAGCCGAGCAGATAGGCGTTGCGGAACTGGTCCTCGCACGCCACGGTGTCCTTGATGTCACCGAATGGTCCGTAGAACGGCAGGATGCCGTGCATGACGCAGGCGTCCACCATCCGGGCCATCGTGTAGTGCCACAGATCCTGCTGATGGGTGGCCCGAGGAGCGTCGGGAGCGTCAGGCGCGGGGTCGTCGCGGACGAGGTAGTCGGGGTGGCCGCCGCCGACCCGTGTGGTCTTCATACGGCGGTTCGCGGCAAGGTCCGCCGGGCCGAGAGAAAGTCCCTGCATGCGCGGTGAGGCACCGCAGATCTCCTCGACGTTCGCCATGCCCCGGGCCGTTTCCAGAATCGCGTGAACGAGCAGCGGCTTGGTGAGGCCCGCCTTCGCTTCGAGTTGGGCGAGCAGCCGGTCCACGAAGTGGATGTCCTCGGCGCCTTCGACCTTCGGGATCATGATCACGTCGAGCTTGTCGCCCACCTCGGTGACCAGGGTGGTGAGATCGTCGAGCGCCCAGGGTGAGTCGAGGCTGTTGACTCGTGTCCAGAGCTGGGTGTCACCCATGTCGACAGTTTTCGCAACTTGGACCAGCCCGGCCCGGGCCGCCTCTTTATCGGTCGCCGGCACACCGTCTTCGAGGTTGCCGAGGAGAATGTCGACGGTCGGAGCGATTTCGCCCACCTTGGCGACCATCTTGGCGTTCGACGGCGGGAAGAAGTGGATCATCCGGCTCGGCCGGAACGGGATCTCGCGAACCGGGGCAGGTGCTCCGACGGCAAGGGGTTTGAAGAAGTCTTTGGCGCTACGCATGAGCCGTCCAAACTACGGCCGACCGGAGATTTCCGCCATCTCGCCGCGACCCGACGGCTAGCGCGCCGAAGTCGTCGGCAACGGCTGGCTCTCCCGCCGGCGGTTCAGTTGTCTAGGAACGGGTGACGACTCGGGGTTGCGTTAGGAGTAAGGGTCGGGCCGTCCGACGGCGAAGCAGAGTTGGCGGAGTCGGTATTGGGACTCGAGGTCGGGTGGGTTGACGGCCGGTCTTGGTATTGGCCTGGGCGGGAAGAAGTCGTTGTCGACGGTCCAGGTGCCGTCGCGTTGTCGGGTCATCTCGGCACCGGTTTCGTGACGATGCGGGTGGCAATCGCAGCCGCAAAGGTGACGGAGGTTCTCGATGTCGGTCAGACCGCCATCGTCCCACTCGACGATGTGGTCGGCATCGCATCGGTGCCACGGCGCAGAGCATCCGGGCTTGGTACAGAACCCTCCGTCTCGCAACGCCAAGGCAAGTTTCTGAAG
>JANMYF010000306.1:0-8047 GCA_031381685.1 Acidimicrobiia bacterium | reverse complement strand
GGACGGTGTCATGCATCCCATGCAGGAGTCGTTCCGCGAGAACCACGGGCTCCAGTGCGGCTACTGCACCCCCGGGATGGTCATGGCTGCCATCTCGCTCCTCGACGAGAACCCGAACCCGACCGAGCACGACGTGCGGATCGGTCTCGAGGGCAACCTGTGCCGCTGCACCGGCTACCACAACATCGTCAAGGCGGTCCTCGCCGTCGCCGAGTCGTCGAACGCCTGAGTCGGTCCCTTCGACGTCGTCTGCATCATCGAGATGGCGATGTCGCCCCCGCCGGCCGCTGTCCCGACGACCCTTCGCTCCGCGGTTGCCCCGTAAACCGCTGCTCTGTCACCCGTCTCACCACCGAACTGCTACCCAGGAGTGCCCGATGATCCCCGCCGCTTTTGACTATGTCCGAGTCGACTCGGCCGATGCTGCCGTCGCCGCTCTCGTCGAGCACGGCGAGGACGCCAAGATCCTCGCCGGAGGGCATTCGCTCGTACCTCTCCTCAAGTTGCGACTGGCGTCGCCGTCGGTGCTCGTCGACGTCGGCCGGGTGAAGGACCTGTCGTTCATCCGCGACGCAGGCGACCACATCGCGATCGGCGCGATGACCCGCCATCGCGCTGTGGAGACGTCCGCGATGCTCGCCGAGCATGTCGCCCTGCTGCCGCTGGTTGCCCGCGAGGTCGGCGATCCGCAAGTTCGCCACCGTGGCACCATCGGAGGGTCGATCGCCCACGCCGACCCCGCGTCCGATCTTCCGGGAGCGATGCTGGCGCTGAACGCGACGCTCGTCGCACGGGGGCCGAAGGGCGAGCGCACGATTGCCGCCGCCGACTTCTTCCACGGCTTCCTCACCACTGCGCTGGCGGCCGACGAGCTGCTCACCGAGATCCGGGTGCCGAAGATCACCGGGGCCAAGGCCAACTACCAGAAGTTCAACCGCCGTGCCCAGGACTGGGCGATCGTCGGCGTAGCCGCATGGAAGCTCAACGGCGCCTGCGGTGTCGGCCTCGTCAACATGGGCTCGACTCCGGTGAAGGCCGGCTCGGTCGAGGCTGCCGTCAAGAGCGGCGCCTCCGCCGCCGACGCCGCGGCGTCGGCGGCCGATGGCACCGAGCCGCCGTCGGACCTGAATGCCTCGGTCGAATACCGTCAGCACCTTGCTCGCGTGCTGACCCGCCGTGCCCTCGAGGCGTGCGGGGCGTAGGCCCTCGCACGAATTCTGTGGCGAGTTGGCGCCGAGTTGTCGACTTTGCCGTGTCGCAAACGTGACAACTCGGCGCCAACCAGCCGCACAACCTCTGTCTAGCGGGTGAGCACGGCGCCCTCCGGCGTTCGTTCGACGAGCACATCTCCGTCGGCGAAGAACGGCGACGGGCGGACCGGGAGTTGACGGTGGAGTTCGGCGATCTCGGCTGCCACCCGTTCGGGCTCGGAGAGCAGACGACGGACGTGGACTCGATACACGAGGAAGCCGCGGAGCAGTTCGTTCTGACGTCGATCGTCGCGATCGATCTGTCGGTCAGAACCATGCGCAATGGCACCGTCAACCTCGACGAGAAAGCCCCGAAGGAGGTCGCCGAAATCGGGGAAGTAGATCGCAATCCGGCGGCCGCGGCGAGTCTGCACCACGATCGTCGGTTGTCTCGTGAGGTCAACGCGGTGTCGACGAAGCTGTTGAACGAGCAACGTTTCGGCCCAGCTGCCCGTCGGCCGACTCTGCCCGCGACGGAAGAGCACGGCTCGCAAGACGGTCGTGCCGCGAGCATTGCGATGCTCCGCTCGTTCGTTTAGGTCGGCAAGCAGTTCGCGATGCCATACGTCGGGCCGCCAACGATCTGGACCGCGTAGCGCGTGCTCGACGGCGAACTCGAGTTCATCGGCGGTGACGAATCGCCCGAGGTCGGCCAGGGTTCTGGCGACCGTGGTCACGGGCAGGGTGGTGAGCAGAGACACGTCTGCTGCGGTGAGCGTGCGGGACCGAAGGGCGGGCGAACTCCGCCACCCAGAGTCGATGGGCACGGTGATGTCCTCAAATCGTGGTCCCTCGGTGAACCCTTCGAGGCCGTGGAGCCGCGCGGCCGCTCGGTGACTGATTGCCGCGTGCGGTCCGCCCCGCAGGATGTGCGCGTCCAGGCGATCGAGCCACTGCTGTTCAGGGTCGTCGGATTCATACCGGACATAGATACCCCTGCTAACCCGAACAAGCCGTTGCTGAGCGGCTTCGCGCTGGAGCGTTCGAGTTGCGATGCCGTGGTCGGTGCGCGATGTTCGGAGGACGGTCATGTGACGACAATCGTTCACGCTTCGAGCTGAGGCCATCGAAGTCGCGCCGGTGCGCCGCAGCCGCCGGGTGACAACCGATGTTGCGACTCTTGGCGACTTGGCGCCACGTTGGCGGTTTCGCGACGCACTGAAAGCGTCAACTCGGCGCCAACTCGCCACACATTTTGGCGAACGCCCTGGGGCGAGCATTGTGTGTCGAGCGGCGGCACCGGTTCGCTACGGTTCGCTTCGTGCTTCCGTACGACCCGTTCAGCTCGGTGCGACCTGACCGCTGGTCGATCGGACTGCGTCCCGTCGGACTCGACGCATGGCTCGTGCGCGATGGCGACCTCGAGGCCCAACTGGCCGAGAAGCGGCGCCTTCTCGCAGTCGCCCGTGACGCGTGCGTCGCCTCGACGGGTGGAGCAGGTGCGGAGGAGGCGTGTACGGAGGCGGCTCAGCTGATCGCGGCCGCAATCGGCGAGTCCTTGCCTCTCGGTGAGGGAATCGCGGCCCTGGAGGCCGTGGCCCGATTGGTGGCCGAGGATCTCGTGATCATGATGCCGCCGACGGACGACACCGATGCCGGCTACATCCTTGGTGCCGCGGTGCTGTGCTTTCCGACCCGATGGCTCCTGGCCGACAAGATCGGACGGCCCATGCGGGAGATCCATGCGCCGGTCCCCGGGTACGAGTCACAGATCGGCCGGTCGACGAACCGGGTCTTCGATGCCCTCGACAGTCGTGTGGTCACGCGGGCGAACTGGTCGCTGCTCAACTCGGGCGAGCTCCATCAGCCGAGTGGACACCATTCCGTGGCCGACGACCCGACCCTGAGTCCGGCGAACGTGTCCGAGCGGGTGTGGGTCCGCTCCGAACGCCAGACGTTGCGCCGATTGACCCGAACGGGCGCGGTGCTCTTCACGATCCGGGTCTTTCAGTGCCGCCTCGACGAACTCCAGCCGTCGCTCCATCCGTCGTTGCTCGATGCCCTTCGACGGGTCCACGACAATATGCGTACGTACAAAGGTCTTGACGCGTTTGGGACAGCAGTGAGCGGTTGGCTTCGTGACCGCCTCGACGAGGCCGGCGGGTCAGGCGGTGTCGATGCGCGAGAGCAGGCGACGACTGAGCGCAAGGCCCAGGGCGCAGGCGACTGACGCTCCGATCACGGCGCCGAGGGACGAGGTGGCGAACTTGATCCTGACATCGGCATCGTCGGAGAACACCCGGAGCAGCGACGACGTGTAGGTGCGCACCGCCACGCGTGACAGGCCGGTGCCCGCCTGTCCGATCGAGCCCTCCCACAGCAGGATGTAGCCGAGGCCCCACGCCAGCGAGCGAGTGGTCCGCAGCCCGAGTGCGACGAAGAGCGCCGAGTAGGCCAGCACCCCGAGCGCGGAGCTCAAGGCGGTGCCGACGACGAACGACGATCCGACCCTCGTGAGTGCGCTGGCGACGACCAGCGGGACGGTGGCGAACACGAACCCGGTGAACGACGCAGTGATCCACGAGCTGAGCACCAGGCTCCACCGCGAGATCGGCCGCAGCCACAGGTGGACGAGGGTGCCGTCTTCGTTCGGATCGCCGAGAGCGGCCGAGCCGAACACGAGACTGACGATCGGCACAAGTCCGGCGAGCCCGACGCTGCGGATGAGCTGGAACGCAGCAGTCGGCGGATCGTCGGCGCCAGCAGTGATCGCGGCGAGAAGCACGACGACCGCGCCGAGAGCGCCGAGCGCCCACACCCGTCCACGCGTGAGGAGCAATCGCCGCTGCATGCGAACCAGCGTGGCGATCTCACTGAACACGTTGCTCACCACCTGCGGCTGACGAGGTAGCGGAACACCGATTCGAGGTCTTCGTCGAGTGGTTCGATTGCTTCGACGCGCGCGTTCACCGATTTGGCGACGGGGAGCACAGCACGTCGGAACGCGGCGACGTCGTTCACGTCGACGACGAGTCCGCTGTCGTCGACCCGCGCACCGACCACTCCGCCGGTGGCGAGGAGAGCGCCGGCCAAGGCCCGAGACGGGGAAGCGACGATCCGAACCTGGTGTGGACGGTCGTCCATGAGCGCGCGGATCGTGTGGAAGTCGCCCTCGGCGGCAAGGCGGCCCTCGGCGATCACGATCACCCGGGAGCCGAACCGTTCGACCTCCTCGAGGATGTGACTGGTGATCACGACGGTCCGCCCCTGTTCACCGAGCTCCGAGAACAACTCGATCATGCGAAGACGTTGTCGGGGGTCGAGTCCGTTGAGCGGTTCGTCAAGTACTACCAGCTTCGGGCGGTGCACGATTGCGGCGGCGATCTTCACCCGCTGACGCATGCCTTTGGAGTACATCCGCAGCGGACGGGTATCCGCCGGGTCGAGTTCGACCTCGGTCAGCGCGTCTGCGGCGGTTGCCTCGGCGGCCTCCAGTCCGCTGAGTGCCGCCATGGTTCGCACGAAATCGCGGGCCGTGATCGGTTCGAAGACACTGTCCTGCTGAGGAACGAGTCCGATGTGTCGGTACAGCTCCGGTTCGCCGCGGGGAGGGTATCCGAGAACGGTGATCGAGCCCTTGGACGGTGTCGTAAGTCCACAGAGCAACCTCATGACGGTCGACTTCCCTGCGCCGTTCGGGCCGAGCAGGGCGGTGACGCCGGGCCACACGGAGAAGCTGACGTCGGACACGGCGACGACCGCGCCGAACCACTTGGACACGTTGTCGAACGTGATCGTGGGGGCGATGTCCGCATGCCCTGGTCCGATCGCGCTCAACGCGTCACCTCCAGGCTGCGATAGCGCCAGAGCACGACGCTGGTGAACATCGCCGCCCAGCCGACGAGCACGAGACCGAGGAGCACGGTTGGGATGGACGGGTGATCGCCGGCGTTGCCGAACACCCGCCGGAGGAACTCGAACGGCACGGTGAAGACGTTCAGCAGGATCGCATTGTGGTTGTCCGTCGCGTGGAACAACGCCGAGGAAACGGCACCACCGACGACGAAGACGAGCACGATCGCCGATGACGCGAAGCCCTTGCGATCGGTCAGGGATGAAGCGGCGAGGGCGAGGAGGGCGAAGAACACGGCGAGCATGAGTCCGCATCCGATGATCCTCACGATCGTCACGCCGAGCTCACCCGATGACGGTCCCTGGCCCTGCAGCGATCTCCCGACGACCATGAGCAGGGGCGGGAGCAGTGTGACGAAGCACAGCGCGCCGGCAACCGCGACGAACTTGGCGACGAGGTACGTCGTGCGCGTGAGCGGCGACGACAGGTAGACCCCCATCACGCGGAAGCGGCGGTCGGGGCACAGTGCCTCGGGCGCGGCGAACGCGATGAACAGGAGGATGGCCGAAATGACGAACCCGTAGTACTCCCAGACCTGCGGAATGCTCGCGGCCGAGATCTGCTTGGGCACGAGCACACCGATGCCGATGAAGACGATCGCCGGGAGGTACGCGATGCCGACGACGATGAAGGGCAGTGCCTTCGCCCGGGCCCCACGGCGGAGCCCGAGAATCCGACCGAAGGTGTAGCGCACCGTGGTGTGTATCGCACCGGCCGAACCGGTCCTCTGACCATCGAAGTGGCGGTAGCCGCGGTCGTGGATGCGTGTGTCACCCGACGTGCGGGTCGTCACCGGTTCGCCCCCAGCAGCCCCGGTGCGAGGTCGGCGCTCGCCTCCAGGAACGCATCGGCGAGCGTACGGCGTGATCGCGAGAGCGAGCGCACGGGCGCCTCGGCGAGCACGAGCGCGTCCCGCAGAAGATCGAACGTTGCGTCGTCGACGTACGTGACGCGCACGAGGGAACCTGATGCCGCGACGACCTCGAGCCCGCTGCCGGTCAGCACACTGGTCACACCGGCGAGCCACGCAGCAGACCCGTCCGGGCTCGCCAGATCCACGGAGATCTCGTTCCCCTTCTCCTGGAGATCGGACATCACGGCATCGGTCGTGGCCCGCCCGTTGGCCAGGATCACGACGTTCTCGCAGGTCCGTTCGACCTCCTCGAGAAGATGCGACGAGACCACGACATTGAGCCCGAGCACCGTCCCGCATCGTCGGATCAGAGCGAGCATCTGCTCGCGCTGGACCGGATCGAGTCCGTTCGTCGGTTCGTCGAGAAGGACGAGGGACGGGTCGTGGACGATGGCCTGGGCGAGCTTGACGCGCTGCTTCTGGCCCGTCGACATCGTACCGATCGGCCGGAATCGCTCCTCGCCGAGACCGACCTCGAACAGGGCATCGCTTGCCCGTCCGATCGCCTCCCGGCTGGGGATCCCATGGAGCTCGGCGACGTGCCGTACGAAGTCGTGTGCACGCGAGTCGACGGGAAGCGCGTCGTGTTCGGGCGAGTAGCCGATGCGGGCGCGCACCTCGGGACCGTTGCGGATCGGGTCGAGGCCGAACACCTGCAGCTTTCCTTCCTCGCCTTCGTGGAACCCGAGAACCATTCCGAAGAACGTTGTCTTGCCCGCGCCGTTCGCACCGAGCAACCCGGTCACGCCTTTGCCGATGTGGAAGCTGGCGCGGTCGAGAACGGTGTTCGCGCCCCACCGCTTGACCAGACCACTGGCGATGATGACACCCGCGGGCACAGGGGAGTTGCTGTGGCGTGGGGTCGGCTCGCCGAATGCCGGGTCGCCCGTGCCGTCGCCGCCCATAGACGTCAGCGTAGGGCCTGACGTTGGAGGCAGCCGTCGGTAAACGGGTAAGACTGCTCTGATGGCCCCGCACCCCTTCTACAGCCCCGAGCACCTCGATTACCGCCGGGTCCTCGACCAGTTCGTCGCGAAGGAGGTCACGCCGTTCGCCCACGAGTGGGACGAGGCCGAGGAGTTCCCTCGCGAGCTCTACCTGAAGATGGGCGAGCTGGGCATGCTCGGCGCCGGATTCCCCGAAGAGGTCGGTGGCATCGGAACAGACGCCTTCCTCCGGGTGATCATCCAACAGGCGTTGGCCATGGGCGGATCGGGCGGCGTGTCGGCGGGCTTGATCTCGTCGTACATCTCGATGCCGGTGGTTGCACACTACGGGACCGACGAACAGAAGAAGATCCTCCCCGAGGTGCTCGCCGGACAGAAGATCGCCGCGCTGGCCGTTACCGAGCCGAGCGGGGGCTCTGATGTAGCCGGGTTGCAGACCACTGCACGAAGGGACGGCGACCACTATGTGGTGAACGGCTCCAAGACGTTCATCACGAGTGGTATGCGCGCCGATTGGATCACGACGGCGGTTCGCACCGGCGGCCCCGGGCGTGGCGGCATCTCGGTGCTCCTCGTCCCGGGTGACGCTCCCGGCCTCACGCGGACCCCGCTCAAGAAGATGGGCTGGTGGTCGAGCGACACAGCAACGCTCTACTTCGACGACTGCATCGTCCCCGTGGCAAACCTGATCGGTGCCGAGAACGACGGATGGGCCGCGATCATGGGGAACTTCAACTACGAGCGGCTCGATCTGATCGCGCAGTCGCTCGCGTTCGCCCAGCTCTGCATCAACGAATCCATTGCCTACGCCCGCACACGAGAGACGTTCGGCAAGCCGCTCATCAGCAACCAGGTGATCCGTCACAAGATCGTCGACATGAGCAGGAAGGTGAACTCCTGTCAGGCCTGGATGGAGTCGCTCGCCTGGCAGCTCAACAACCGTGCCAGTCCGGCCGGCGAGATTGCCCAGTGCAAGGTCGAGGCGACCACTGCGTTCGAATACTGCGCCCGGGAGGCGGTACAGATCTTCGGCGGCGCCGGGTACCTCCGTGGAGCAGTCGTGGAGCGTCTGTACCGGGAGGTC
>JANMYF010000266.1:0-13511 GCA_031381685.1 Acidimicrobiia bacterium | reverse complement strand
TCTCCATCGGGGCCCCGGCGAGGCGCTGACTGACCATCGTCACCTCGGCGATGGCGTCGGCACCTTCGAACGGGTCGACGTCTTGTCCGTGCTCGGTTCCGAAGCACACGTTGGAACCGTGCTCCGGAAACAGGATCGGGGCATCCGGGAGCAGTCCCTGCTGGGGGGTCACGATGGCCTTGAGCGTCTCGTACTCCACCACCACGGCCTCGGCGGCATCGGCGGCGGCCGACTTCGAGGTTGCGACCACGGCGGCGACGATGTCGCCGACAAATCGAACCACGTCTTTGGCGAAGATCGGCCGATTGAGCGTGGGTGGCATCATCGGGAAACCCTGGAAGGACGGGAGCCCGAGGTCATTTCCGGCGTGGTACACCGCCTTGACGCCGGGCCTGGTCTCGGCTTCGGAGACATCGACACTCAGCACCTTCGCGTGTGCCTGGGTGGAGCGGACGAACGCGACGAACAAGGTGCCCGTCGGCGTCAGGTCGTCGAGGTACTTCCCGCTACCCGTCAGAAGGGTGGGGTCCTCCATGCGTTGTACCGCATTGCCCAAGATCGATCCTGCAGCTGCCATGGCGATCCTTTCACGTGCACGTCGTGACCTCTCGGGGCTCGTTTACCCCGGTGTGACGAACGTTACGTCAAACCGCACACAAACGCAGCGTTCCCGGTCAGAACGTTCCTGTCATGAATCGGTGGGGTGGGCGATGAGGCTGGCCAACTGGCCAGTCGTCGGTTCCGCTCAACAAAACCACGGTTCGGTCATCTTCGGTCTCGCTTCGGTGGAGCCGAAACCGATGCTTGCCGAGAGGATCGTCTGGCCTGGTCCGAGCGTTTCTGCGACCGTGGCTCGCATGCGAGCGTAGGTTTGGCGGGCCGTTTCCCCGCTGGACGCGCCGTCCTCGGCGATCGTGGCGAGGCGGACCTGCAGGTCGTCGACCCCGGCGTGAGCGGAAACCCACCGATAGGACATTCTCGCTACGTCGTAGATCCCGCGGTACGGCAGCATCGCCGCGTGGGTTGCGAGCAGCGACCCCTGCGGAACGAGCAGACGAATAGAGAACTGCACAGGATCGATGCTGGCAACGAGGTCGCATCGTTCCGCAAAGGCGAACAGCTCTCCGACCCCCTCCACCGTGGTCCAAGGGGTGAAGGGAAGCAAGGAGGGGCGGATCTCGATTCCTGCGGAACGCAGGATCTCCACGGCGCGTTCGCCGTCCGCGGCGCTGTGTCCCTTGTCGAGGATGCGGAGGACTTCGTCGTCGACGCTCTCGAGAGCTGAGACAACGAATAGGCAGCCCGCCGCGAACTCCGGCCAGATCTCGGCGTGGCGAAGGATGTGCTCCACCTTGACGGTGCAGTCGAATGTGACCGTCGGATGGGCGAGCTTCAGCGCACGGACGACCCGGCGCGCGTGCGAGGGCGCGTTCAAGAAGTCGGGGTCGACGAAACTCAAATGCTCGGCACCGGCCGCAACCTGAGTGCTCGCCGCCTGCAGCACTGACTCGACCGTCGAAAGCCGGATGCGCCCGTCGAAGGCAACTGGCACGGGGCAGTGGGTGCACCGGTGCAGACAACCCGTCGATGCCGCGACGGCGCCGGCAACGCGTCGTTCGTCGCCGATGGCGAGCTTCGCATATCGAACGAGCGTGACGTCCGCCATCGCGGACGTGACGAACGCCCTATCGGACCGCACCGCCGGCACCGTGACTCGCACCGGTTGCTCGGCAAGCCATCCGAGGAATGCTTCAACCTCGTGTGGCCCGAAACTCGCGTCGACCGCAAGGTCGAGTCCGCCACCTGCTAAGTGCGCGTAGAGACCGAAACATGCAAGCCGGGCACCGGAACCTTCCGATCGGACGCGGGCGGATGCATCGACCGCCATCCTCGCTGCGGTGTGCATCGGGACGGGAAGAACGATCACATCGGCTGTCGCGACCCGCTCCGTTGGCCAACTCTCGACGGCGAGGTCGACGACCTCGGCATGCCATTCGCCGTTGTGCGCGTGTCCTATCTGAGTGACCAACTCCAATGCCTCAAGCGGCGGTCGCCCGAGGTCATAGAGCGAAAGGACAAGGACACGCACCGCTAGGACGCTACCGTCCGCCATACCGGGCGAATGCTCGCCTGCGCGAGTCGGAGTGAACGCTCGACCGCTGCCGGCGAGTCCCCGGCGGCGAACACGAACCCCAGGTACCGGTCGCCTTCGGGCAACGGCTTGACTCTCGCCCCACTCGGCACAGTGATCTCCACGCCGCGAACGCCCGGCACGTCGCGAGCGTCGTCGAGCCCGTCGACTCGCTGGAGGACTCCACCCTCGCCGATCGGAAGCATCACGACGCCCGACGCATTCCGTTCTCGCTTTAGGTTCGGCATGGGCATGGCCAGCGCGTGGCGAAGGATGATCTGTTCGAGGGTGATTCCAAGTCCGAAGCGAAGGGTTCGGGCGCAGAGTCCGCCGATCGATCGCCCCGCGACTTCGATCATCCACATCCGAGAGGACGAACCCGCGGCAGCGAAGGCTGGGTCCGTGACTTCATCGATACGTACTTCGGCATGGATCGGCCCTTCGACCAGCCCCAGGGCACGGACGGCCTCGGCCGTGAGAGATGCCACGCGCTCGAGGACGGCGTCGGAAAGGCGAGATGGCGTGACGTAGATGCTCTCCTCGAAATAGGGTCCGACGAGGGGATCGGGCTTGTCGAAGACTGCGAGCACGTCGAGCACCCCGTTGCGGAGAAGTCCTTCGACGGCGACCTCGTGACCTGGGACGTACTGTTCGATGAGGATCGGATCGTCTGGCGCGCTGGCGATGGCGCGAACTCGTGCGATGACGCTCCCCAAAGCGGCCGCCTCGTCGACTCGGATCACGCCTTGGCTCCCCGAGAGGTGCAGAGGCTTCACGACAACCGGAAACCCGCCGACCTCTTCCGCGCACGCCAACGCAGCTTCCGGTGAGCCGTTGGGGGCGTGCACCGCGAACGCCGGCTGGGACACGCGACCGGTTCGGAGTGCGTTGCGCAGCTGGAGCTTGTTGCGGGTGGCGTCGACCGCCGAACGCGGGTTGTGGGCGAAGCCGAGCCGGGCAGCCGCAGCAGCGGCAACTCCGACACCCTGTTCGTCGACCGCGACGACAGCGTGAACGGGAGCGTGGGAATGCAGTGCAGCGATCGTCCCCACCGAGCGCGCCACGTCGGAGAAGTCGACGACGATCGCCCGATCGCCCATGTCGGCCTCCATCGCCTGGGGCGCGTTTGACGCGACGACCACTTCAACGCCGAGTGCCTCTGCCGCGTCGATGAAGTCCGACCGATACGTGGCGCTCGGAAGGAGGAGCACCACTCGCTTCGAGTGATCGGAATCGTCGCCGGGGACGGTCATTTCGTGCTTTCGGGCATTGACTTCGACGGTAGCTGGCCGACTCTTCGCCGGCGCCCGCCCGGGTTGGGTGGGCACGGGCAGTATCGTCGACACCATGAGTTCCGCTGGTGACGCACCGTCGTTCGAGGTTTCCGAAGGAGCACTGGCCGTGCTGTTGGAGAGCCGGGCCGAGGAGGTCGACGCAGCCTCGCTGGCGCTGTGGCTCGAAGTGAGCGGTTCGGGCGGTCCCAAATTCAGCTACGACATGTACTTTCAGCCGGAGAACGAAGCATCGGCGAACGACTACGTGATCGCCCTCGAGGGCTTGAGCCTCGTCATTCCCTTCGCCAGCGGGGCGAAGCTCAACGGTGCCCGGCTCGACATCGCCTCCGACGGGTCGGGGATGACGATCACGAATCCCAATGAGCCGAAGAGCCCCGATTTCGCGAAGCTCGCATCGGCAGATCTGACCGGCGATGTCGCACAGCGCGTGATGATGGTCTTGGAGCGGCAGATCAATCCGTCGATCGCGTCCCACGGTGGTTTCGCTGAATTGATCGCCGTCGAAGACGATGCTGCCTACGTGAAGATGGGCGGCGGCTGTCAGGGCTGCGGTATGGCGAAGGTCACGATGAGCGAAGGCATCACGTCGGCGATCATGGCTGCCGTGCCGGAGATTGCCAGGGTCATCGACGTCACGGATCACGCCAGCGGCACCAACCCCTACTACGAAGCGGCGAAGAAGTGACCGACACGAAGACCCCGACCCTCGCGTCGAGTGCCGTCTCCCTGGCGTCACGCGTGGGCCTTTCACGCCCTCCGATCGGCATCGGATTTTTCGACGCACCGCCGGAAGGTCTCGCGGCGTGGAGCGGTGGCCCGGTGCCCGCCGGATGCGTGTTCTGGGACCGAGCGATGAGCGGCGCAGCGTTCTATACGTCGACCTCCGACCATCACAACTGTGCTGTCGGGTCCTACGTGCTGCGTATTGAGTTGCCCGCTGAACGTGCACACGAACTTGGCGACGCTCTTACCTTCATGGATGCGAACAACTACGTGTCGATGGCCGAAGTGCCGGGTATACCCACTTTGACGAAGGCGCCGCAGTACATCGCGTTCGCTCCCGTCGACATCGACGCGTTCACGCCCGAAGTGGTCCTGCTTGCCGCGCCGCCGGCGCAGGCCATGCTCATCTACGAGGCATCGATCCGTGCCGGGGCGTCAACGGGACTCACGAACGCACTGGGTCGACCGGCGTGCGCGGTTCTCCCGCTTTCGATCTCCACCGGCCAGACGTCGATCTCTCTCGGCTGTCGTGGCAATCGCACCTTCACCGCGTTGACCGACAACGAAATGTATGTGTCTGTTCCTGGCGACAAATGGTTGGCAGTGGTCGCCGCCCTCACCGAAACGGAATCGGCCGACGCAACGATGAGCGCACGCTACGCGGGGCACAAAGCAACGTTCGCTTAGGAAGCGCAGTCGCTGGCTCGTTTCATCCGACGCCGGCGGCTCGGAACTGTACCGACACACGAGGGCCGATCGTCCGGAACCGTTTTCGGGATCGAGTGTTCCCAGGTTCGCTGGCAGCTTCCTCCCATCACGATTAGATCTCCGTGGTCGACAGCGAACCGGACCGACCGCCCCCCGCCACGCGGCCGCAGGGCGAAACTGCGAGTTGCTCCGAGCGACAAGATCGCAACCACGGTGTCGTGGGTGGCGCCTCGACCAATCGTGTCGCCGTGCCATGCCACGCTGTCTTGACCGTCGCGGTACAGGCACATCCCGATACTGGTGAGGTCTTCACCGAGATAGTCGCGATAACGCTGGGAGAGCAGCGTGCGGGCTTCGACGAGGGCGGGCCACGGGACCGTCTCGTCCGAGCGGTAGATCCGCAAGAGCCGGGGGACGTCGACGACGTTGTCGTACATCTGCCGTCGCTCGGCCCGCCAATCGGCGTCGGTGAGCAGGTCCCGGAGAAGATCGAACCCGTCACGCATCCATCCGCGTTGCACGTCGATCCACGCGCCAGCGCCCAAATGCGTCCGCTCGGATCGTCGGAGATCGCTGAACAACGCGCTCGCGGTGGTCGGGTGGTTGTCACCGTTGCCCGATGACCACAGCGATGCTTGGACCGCGAAGCTCACGAAGCGATCGTAGCAAAGTTGGTCGAACGTGCGTTCGAGCGACAGGGTCACGGCGGAACACGTGTTTGCTACGGTCGCACGGGTGCGGACAATCGAGTTGCTCGGTGGCCTGTCGTGGGTGTCGACCGAGCACTACTACCGATTGATCAACGCGGACGTCGGTGCTCGGCTTGGTCCGGAGCACTGTGCGTCGTTGACGTTGTGGCAGGGCGACTTCGCGGTCATCGCCGAACTCCAGCGTGCGGGCCGGTGGGACGATGCGGGCGAGATCCTTGCGGGCGGCGCGAGGGCATTGGTGGCCGCGGGTGCGGACCTCGTGGCGGGAGCAGGGAGCGGCCTTACGCGAGCGCGACGTCAGCTCAGACTTCCTGTCTCGTCGAGGAAACGGACGACGGCGTCATTGAAGAGGTCGTTGCGGTCTCCGGCAACCATGTGCCCGGCGCCGGCCACGTCGACGAGCTGCGCCTGCGGGGTGAGGGTCAAGAAGTGCCGCGCCCCTTCCTCGCTGAGCAGGTCACTGGTGCGCCCGCGAACGAGCAGCGTGGGCACGGTGAGGCGGCGGGCGGCTTCTTCGAAGCGGTCGGCGTCGGTCAAGGTCGAACGAGTCTCCTCGGTGCTGCCGAGCCGACCGCTGATGAACCGCGGATCCCAGTGCCAGAACCAGCGACCGTCAGCACGCTGACGAAGGTTCTTCCGCAGGCCGGAGAGGTCCGACGGACGCGGTCGGTGCGGGTTGTACGCGGCGATAGCGTCGGCCACCTCGTCGAGCGAGGCGAAGCCCTCGTCCATGTTCGCCATCATGAACGAGCCGATCCGATTGCGACCCTGCTCCTCGAGTCTCGGGGCAACATCGACCAGCACAAGCGCCCGGGTGATGCGACCTCCGTCTTCGGCTTCGCCGACGGCAGTGAGGGATGACAAGCCGCCGAGCGACGCGCCGACGAGGACCGGCGGCTCTCGAAAGCCCTTGGCGATCGCGAGCACGTCAGCAGCGAACGCATCCATCGTGTAGTCGCCATCGGCAGCCCATTCGCTCTCGCCATGGCCGCGGAGATCGACCGTATGGGCGAACCATCCTCGACGGGCGAGCACATCGAGCGTGGTTCCCCAGGCGTGGCGGGTTTGTCCTCCACCGTGCAAGAGAACGACCGGCGGCCTCGCCGGGTCGCCGGCCACGTCAGCGGCGAGTCGAATACCGTTGCTTCCGATCAAATCGATGCGCTGCGGTTCGAGATGATCGGTCATGGGATCTTCGGTTGTGTCGGGTTCATGACACAGGTGAGCGTACCGGTCGAGGTGATCTCTCGACGGGGGCATTCCGTTCAGGGGTGCGGATACGAGCGGGACGCACGCCGGTCCATCTCCGTTGCGCTCGGGCGAGAGCCGCGAGGAACCGTGGAGTCGTTCGTTCAGGAGCCGCTCGCGAATGGGTCGGCCGTCGTCGATGGCAACCCGTCGACCAGCACGCTCGCAGTCGGCACCCGACGAGCATCGGATAGCACTGCGTCGAGGAAACGCTGCACGATGGCGGAGGTATTGGTCGTAGCAACCGGTCCGATGGATCCGAGCGGAACCGGCAGCCCGGCGTTGCGCAGAATGTCGTCGATGAAGGCCGCGTCGGTGAGATCGAAATGCTCTGCGTCCAGAAGTCCGACGGCAACCGTGTGGGTGCCGGCGCGCACGATGTCGCGAAGCGTTGCGTCCTCCGTTTCGCCACTGCCGCTGGACGTCACGACGAGTGACGGGATCTTTGTCGGTGTGGCCGCTGCGTCAGCGAAGAGACGGCCGTCAAGGTCGAACACAGCGGCGACGCGTCGGTCGTGAAGGCTGATGTTGAACGCGATCGATCCGGCGAAGGAGTGACCGCCGACGGCGATCCGTTGTTGATCCACCGGTCCGACGAGAGCTTCGAATGCGGCGCTTCCGATCAGGTCGAGCGACGCCGCGACCTGTTCCGTTCGCTTCGTACCGAGAACGGTGTTGGGCATCATTGCCGCCGCCTCAGCCGCGATATCTGTCTGGAGCGCAACGACGACGTAGCCGTGGCTGGCGAGATGCTCCGCGAGCGATGTCGACAAAGCGATCATCGATCCGAACCCGGGCGCTAACACGACCACCGGTCGGGGCGCTTTGCCGGACAGAGGAACCGCCCCGACGCGCGCGCTTGTGGTGAGCGTTGCGAACCTGTCGACCGGCAGCCCCGACCCGGCGAGCACCTTTGCGTCGACGTAGGGATGCTGGCCGCGCCCCGTGTCGGCCTTCGCCGGGAAGAAAGCGATGGCATCAGCCATGGGCAGACCAACGACCCCGATACTGAACGGACCTCCGGGAGCGGGAAGAACGGACAGTGCCGTTCGATCCGTGTCGTTCGATGTTCTCATTGCCATCGTGTTGATCGGGCGCGTCGCCGTCGGGAAGTGTGCGGCGGCGCTTGTCGGGCGCTCGACGACCGACGTCGAATAGTGGGCTCCGGCAGAGTCCGTTGGTGGTGATCCTCCATCCGAGCAACCCACTGCTCCAACGGACAACAGGACGATTCCGGCGACAAACTTCCGCGTTCCATGCATGACGAGCTCCTTGTGATCAGCAGCGGGCGGTCCGGTGATGACGAACTCAGCATCGGGCTAAGGCAACGCGAAGGGCATCGGGCGAAGCCCCTCAGATGGAACTCCCTCAGCTGGGGCGACGATGTCCACGCTCTTTCCGTGCGAACAGATCTGAGGACGCGCGCCCAATGTCCCCGTTGTCGCCTTAAGCATCGTGAGTGCGGAGTACAACAAGCCGACCGAGGGAGCACTCGATGATCAACCATGCTGACCTGTCGAACACCGGCACCCGATCGGGGCCCGGCGTGGCCGCGACAATGACGGATGTCCTGGTGATCGGCGGTGGTGCCGCTGGTTTGACGGCCGCGCTTGTTCTCGCTCGCGCCCGGCACCGCGTGACGGTCGTCGACGACCGGACCTACCGCAACGCGACGGTCGAAGAGTTCCACGGGTTTCCTACCCGCGACGCGACGGCGCCGGGCCGACTTCTCGCGGACGCCCGCCACGAGCTGCGCACCTACGGCGTCACCGTGGCAGCGTCAACCATCATCGATGCCAGCACAGCGGATCGACGCGTGGTCGTCGACATGTCGGACGGCTCGTCCATCGACGCGGCTGCGCTGCTGCTCGCGACAGGGGTGCACGACGAGCTTCCCCCGATCGACGGTCTCGCCGATCGTTGGGGCAAGTCGGTGTTCAACTGTCCCTTCTGCGACGGCTGGGAGCAACGTGACAAGCCGGTCGTCGTCATCGATGCGGCCCCCGGCGGCGACCACCTCGCGACGTTGCTCCGCTCATGGACGTCTCACGTCACCGTTGTCACGTCCGGCGATGTCGCCGCGCTCATCGGCGACGGAACAACGCTGAGCCATGTCGTGATGCGCAACGGGAGCAGGATCGCCGCTTCCGCGGCTTTCGTGAAGGCTCCCGTCCGGCCGCGCAGCGCGCTTGCGCGACAGCTTGGCTGCGACCTCGACGACGACGGGTACATCATCACCGACGAGACCGGGGCAACCAGTCACCCGCTCATCTGGGCCGCCGGTGATGTACGACGGGCGCCTCCGCTCCCGCACCAAGTGGTCCTGGCCGCAGCCGACGGCTCCACCGCGGCGATCGCCATGCACAAGTCCTTCGTGATGCATCACTGATCCGTCGACGGGATCCATGTGCTGTGGAGCCCGCGGGGGATCTGACGGGGAATGCGGCAGCTGGCGACCGGCGGGCTCGTGATGTCAGCCGCATCCAGAACCACGAGATCGGTTCTCGGACCAGCGGGATGGTGCACGAACCCGACCAGCCAGCCGCCATCGGCTTCGTCTGGTCGGGCCGGGTCGGCGACGAACACGAGGTCGCCCGGTTGGGCGTTCCCGAAGCTCCGCTCGACCTGGCCTGTGGTGAGGAGATCGTGTTTGCGTAGGGTCCCGTCTCCGATGGTCCAGAGGACGCTCGGAACCATATCGATCGAATGACCATTGGTTCTGGCGAACCGTCGGGCCGTCCCGTCGAGCACCTCTGCGTGCATCGTCTGCGGGGTGGCAGAAAGAGTCCACCGCTCCAGCGACGGGGTGATGCAGTGAAGGACGATGTCGTCGCGATCGTCCTGGGCGTGGACCGGATACGGGGCGCCGCGACCTGTCGGGATCCAGGCGATGTGCTCATCTCCGTCGCGGCGTGCGACGCCGACGAAGCCGTCAGCGAGGAACACCAAACGGTCGCGACTGAACGCAAGATCGCTGATCCAAGTCGGCGCTCCCGTCACGGGGCGGCTTGCCCTGGTGAGAGCACCGGCAGAGATCACCACGTGCGCCTGCTCTCCGGACGCGGAAACCGCGAGAATGTGGAGGTTCCCTCCGATGGGGTCACGCTTCGGAAAGCCGACAAGTCCGCGAGCGTGACCGGCGAGATCCACACGTCGAAGCGTTTCCAGATCCGCGGTCAGCTCGTAGGCGAGCGAGCCGTCGCCGAAGGCCAGGATCGAGCCGCCGAACGCGATGATGGAGCTGGCGACGACATCCGGGCCGGAGTTGCGCGGGCCGGGTGACTGGTTCACCCCAAGTCGTTTCGCCACGGCGTCGGTGATGACCCAACGACTCCGATACGAGATGGTTCCGTCAGAGTCCAGACGGACCGAGTGAACGACACCATCATGCGCTCCGACCTCGTCGACACTTGCCGTCGGGATGTCCGGGTCGGACCCGATTCCGATGAACGTGCCCGACAGCCCGGCGGGGACAGTGCCCCGCGTAGCGAGCGCATGCATGGGGCTCTGGTCGGGGGGCCCGATGCCGCTGTTCGGCGGCCTCGAAGGAGTGTTGGGCATCGCCATGCTCCCATGGTGGAGCTAAGGCCTCGAAGCCGGCATCGGGTGCGACCCCTCAGATGACGAGTCCCGGTCAGTCGATGCCGAGCCGTTGGGCAACAGCGGCGGCGTCGACCCGGCTGCTCACGCCGAGCTTTCGCAGGATGTTCGAGACGTGGACGCTTGCTGTCTTCTCGGACACGAAGAGCTCGGTGCCGATCTGACGGTTGGTGCGCCCCGCGGCCACCAAGGCCAGGACTTCAGCTTCCCGCGGTGTCAGCCCGAGGGCCTCGGCGGAGCTCTGACCGAGGATCACCCGGCTTGGGGTCTCGATGCTGATTCGGGTCCGGCGTGAGACTGCGTCGATCTCGGCGAGAAGAGGGGCGGCACCGAGCTCCGACGCGACCAGGTGTGCGTGACGGATCGACGACGCCGCACGATCGGCGAAGCCCGCCAACGCTGCTGCTTCCGCTTCGCGCAGCTGAGCCGAAGCGGTCATCCATCGATCGCCGAGCTCGTTCCATCTCGCTGTCGCCCCGGCCCACGCATCGGGGTCGGACACGGTCAGGCGGGTGAGGCTCGCAACTGCATGCGCGAGGTGTGCCGTCGTGTCAGGTTTCAGGCCGGAGGGGGACCTCTCGGCAAATGATCGAGCGAGATCGATTCGCTCCTGGAGGAACGAAATCGTCTCCGCCAGGTTGATCGTTTCACGACGGGCGCGCTCGTCCAGCGTCCGCTCAACGGCGGCTGCGACACCGAGCATGACAAATCGCGCCGTCCAGAGCACCGACGTCGTCCGCGTCGACTCCCAGCCCCGCTCGGCCGCGTCTACCGCCTCGGTCCAGTGCCCCAGGGCAAGGTGGACGTCGGCCGCAGTTGCGTCGAGAACGGAGCGATGCCATCCGTCGACCGGTTGCGCTTCGGCTTCGGCGAGCTGGCCGAGTGCCCGTTCGGTGTCACCCCGCCTGGCGGCAAGCATCGCCCGTGCCCGCGCCACCCGGAGGAGACCAACGGGCAGCGTGTTGGGAATGGGGTGACGGACGAGAACCGAGGCCGCTTCCGTCCACCGGCCGAGGCGAGTGAGCGATTCGGCCGCGAGTGAGTCGAAGTAGCCACCAAAGCCCTGATCGAGACCGGTGAGTTGTCCCTCGGCTACTGCGTCCAGGCAGGTGTTGAGGGCCGCTTGGCTGTGGCCGGCGTCGAGGAGGGCCACGGCCAGATAGACCGTCGCCAAGGCGCGATCCTGGGCGCCCACCGCTGCGGCAACCGCCTGCCGACAGAGATCGACCGCCTCGTCGGGGTCACCCTGGTTGCTCCTGACGACACCGAGGACGCGGCGGGCCATGGCCCACGCCACGGGTTCCTCGTCAGGGGTTGGGAGGAGGTCGAAGACCTTCCCACACCAACGTTCCGCCTCTTCGTAGTGGCCGGACATCAGCTCCGCCTGGCCCAGACCGGAAAACACTCGGGCGATCTCAGCGCCCTCGTCACCTGAAAGCAACTCCGCTGCCAGTCGGAACTGGACCCGGCTTTCGTCGAGTTGCCCGCTTGACCACAGGTAACGGCCGAGCCGCTCGTGGCCCCACGACGCGCCGAGCGGAGGCGGCCCGACCGCGAACGCGGCGCGCGCCAGCTCCACCGCGCGCTTGTTGCCGACGGTCGAAGTGGCGATGTCCGCGGCCTGCCACAGGCGATCCGCCCGGCTCGTTGACGCGGCGAGCTCGCCCACCCTGCCCCAGAGTTCGAACGCGCGCTCGAGGTGACCGAAGGCAGCACCGGGAGCGAATCTTTCGGCCGCATCAGTGGCAGCGAGCAGAGCCAGGAAGGCTCCCTCGATGTCTCCCGAACGGTCGAGGTGAAAGGCGAGTTCGCCCGCCCGATCGGCGCGCCGCAACACTTCGGCGGGCTGGTCCTGCAGTGCTTCGGCGATTCTGCGGTGAAGGCGGAGTCGCTGCGGCGGCAGCAGGTCGGCGTAGACGACCTCGCTCAGCAGCGGATGCCGGAATCGGTACGTCTGGCCTTCCACGACGAGCAGTTGTGCGTCGATCACCGTCCTCAAGGCGGCTTCGACCTCACGGTCCGCAAGAGCGACGACGGATGAAAGGAGCTCGTGATCAGTTTCACGACTGATCGTCGCGACTGCGGCCAACACCTGGCGCGCTGCTTGGTCAAGGCCGGCGACCTCCGCGGAGATCAGGTCCGACAACACCATCGGTATGGTCTCGCCGGCCAAGTGCGCGGCGACGAGTTCTCTGGTGAAGAACGGGTTTCCTCCGCCGCGTGCAACGACTTGGTCGATGAGCGCAATCGGCGCTGGCCCACCGATGAGCGCAGAAATGCGCGCCGCGACATCGTCGCGCTCGAGCCCGTTCAGATGGAGCCGATGAACAGATGGAAGCCGCGTCAGCTCGGCCAACCGGCGTCGCTGTGTCGGGTGAACGGCTACTTCGTTGGCACGGTAGGTACCCACGAGCACGACCCGCTCATCGATGAGGTTGCGGGCGAGGTACTCGAAGAGGTCCCACGTCACGGCGTCAGCCCAGTGAAGGTCTTCGAACCCGACGACCACAGTGTCGCCTCCGGCGAGGTGCGTGATGAGCTCGAGCACGGCGACGAACAGACCGCCCTGCGGAGAGTCGGACGGTTCGGGAGCGAGTGAACCGGGGGCGTACCACTGCTGCAACGCCGCGAGATCCGGCGTGTCCGCCAACAGGTTCGGCGACGATCGGCGGACACGGCGGAGCAGATCGGCGAGAGGTGCCAGGGGGATGGCGTCGCCGCCGATGTGTGTCGACCTTCCGAGGAACACGGCGACGCCGGCACGCGAGGCCCCCTCGCTCACAATCGTCGTCTTTCCGATGCCGGCCTCTCCGCCGACCAACACGACAGAGGGCAGTCCGTTGCGAGCATCGGCGACCGCCCGTTGGAACGCGGCTAGCTCCGCCCGCCGCCCGACGAAGTCGTTCTGAGACAGATGGTCAGACACTGTGTCGTTCAGTATTGCGTGTGCGGCACTGGCCGTCCGCTCCAGTGGAGCGCGACCGGCGCAATCTGAGGGTCTGCGGCCGATGCGGACGGCCACCCCTTAGGACGAGCGTGATCGTTGTCCTCGACGAGAGATCACCCGTCGATTCATGCACCAGTCACGCAACAACT
>JANMYF010000231.1:0-4586 GCA_031381685.1 Acidimicrobiia bacterium | reverse complement strand
CAGCGTGCACATGGGTGGCATCACCGAGATCGCCAACTCGTTCCCCGGCTACGACAGTGCGATCCCTCCGGAGGCGGCCACCGTCGCGCAGGTGCTTCGCATGTCGGGATACAGCACGGCGTGCTTCGGGAAGTGGCACCTCACGCCGAGTTGGGAGCAGAGCCCGGCCGGGCCGTTCGACCGGTGGCCGACCGGCCTGGGCTTCGACCGTTTCTACGGGATCATCGGCGCCGAGGCGTCGCAATGGGAACCGCCGGTCTACGACCAGACCACGCCGATCAGTCCGAACGTCGGCAGGCCGGACTATCACCTCACCGAGGACCTGGCCGATCAGGCGGTGCTCTGGATGCAGCGCCAGAAGGCATCGGCCCCCAACCGTCCGTTCTTCCTCTACTTCTCCACGCCCGCGGTGCACGCTCCCCACCACGTCGCCCCGGAGTGGATCGACCGGTTCAAGGGCCAGTTCGACGAAGGCTGGGATTCACTGCGTGCGCATATCTACGCGCGTCAGCTCGCGTCGGGTGTGATCCCGCCGGGAACCGCGCTCACCCCGCGCCCCGAGCAGATCCCGGCGTGGAAGGACTACCCCGAGCGGTACCGTCCGGTGGCCACACGTCTCATGGAAACGTTCGCAGGATTCCTCGCCCACACCGACGCCCAGATCGCTCGCGTGATCGACGCCGTGGACCAACTCGGTGAGATGGACAACACGCTGATCATCTACATCACCGGTGACAACGGTGCCTCGGCCGAAGGGACCGTGCATGGCGCGTGGAGTGCACCGTCGTTCCAGAACGGCGTGCACGAAGACCCGGAGTGGTTGCTCGACCACATGGACGACTTCGGTACCGACCGCTGCGAGAACCACTTCAACGTCGGCTGGGCGTGGGCGCTCGATTCGCCATTCCAGTGGATGAAGCAGGTCGCGTCGCACTTCGGCGGTACGAGAAATGCCATGGCGCTGTCGTGGCCGAAGCGGATCACCGATCGTGGCGGGCTGCGCTCCCAGTTCCACCACGTGACCGATCTCGCGCCGACGATCTACGAAGCCGTAGGCCTCACGCCGCCTGCGCAGGTGAACGGCATCGAGCAGATGCCCATCCATGGCACGTCGATGCTCTACACCTTTGACGATCCTTCTGCCGTAAGTACGCATACCACGCAGTACTTCGAGATCCTCGGGAACAGGGGGATCTACCACGACGGATGGATGGCATCGTGCTTCCACGGTCGTCTTCCCTGGATTCGCCTGGCCGGCTTCGACTTCGACGGGCCGCAGGAGAGGTGGGAGCTCTACAACGTTTCCGAGGACTTCTCGCAGGCCGTCGACCTTGCCTCCAGTCATCCCGAGAAGCTGGCCGAACTCTTGGAGATCTTCGACTCGGTAGCGAAGGACTATGGCGTCTATCCGCTGCGCGATGCCGGTTCACCTCGAGGTGGTGACTTTGCCGTGCCGCACAACCTCGATGGCGTCACGTCGATGACCTACACGAAGGCCCACGTGCGAATGCCCGAGAGATCGATCGTGAACCTCATGAACTGCTCGTCGAGGATCACCGCCGACGTCGAGGTCGTCGACGGCGCCACGCAGGGAGTGATCGCGTGTCAGGGCGGCAACATGGCCGGCTGGTCGCTCTATATCGACGCGGACGGGCATCCGGTGTATCACTACAACTGGTTCGGCCATGTGCACACCGCGGTGCGGGGTCCCGATGCCTTGACGGCAGGTCGGCATCGTATCGTTGTCGACTTCGCCTACGACGGTGGTTTCGGTCAGGGCGGCGATGTGGCCCTTCTCGTCGATGACGAAGTGGTCGCCACTGGGAGGATCGACAAGACGGTGCCGATCGTGTTCTCCATGAGCGGCGAAACGTTCGATGTCGGTATCGACACCGGCTCGCCAGTCGGTCCGTATCCCCACCACTTTCCGTTCACGGGGACTATCAGCGGCGTCACCCTCGAACGTCTCGACGAGCCGTCGGCGCAAACCAAGGAAGCCGTACGTCAGGGCAGCTTTCGGGCGAGCCTCAGCAGCCAGTAGCAGTGGGAGCGGGAGCCACATTGCGTCGCACTGCCGTTCAGGTACGGTTCGCCGCATGACCGATCAGAGACGGGCACGGAACTCGTGAGACTTGACGAGGCAGAGCTTCCGACGCTGAACCTGAAGCAGCCGGACATGCACGGTGATCGGTTCCATCGCGCCCTATCTGAAGCGCGGGCGCAGTCATGGATCGTTCGCACTGACTCCGGCGTCGCCGTGCTCGAGCGGGAAGCAGCGGAGTTCTTCCTGAAGAGCCCGGCGTTGGCATTCCCGGGCGCTGAGCTGATGGAGTTGATGGGCATCACCGAGGGAGCGATCCATCGGGTGATGAAGCGAGGACTGCTCGGTCGCAGCGGCGATGACCACAAGCGTCTGCGGCGCCTCGTCTCCCGTTCGTTCACTCCGCGCGCCGCCGATCAGTGGCGGCCGGTCATGCGTGACCTCCTGGCCGACATCTGGCAGGAGCTCGGCGACACCGATCGCTGCGAGGCGATGAACGCGATTGCTCGACCGTTCCCCTCGCGCATGATTGCGGTGAACGTCGGTGCGCCGATCGCCGATGCGCCGCTCTTGCGTGAGTACTCCGCGATCCTGCAGGCCCGCCTAGACGTCGAGGCCCTCCTGACCCGCCGACAGGAGATCGAAGACGGTACTGGGGCGTTCGAGTCCTACGTCGAGGATCTCGTCCAGGATCACGTGGTCAATCCGCGTGAGGACCTGGTCTCCGAACTGCTGCGCGTGGACGAGGACGGAGACCGCCTCGCCGAGGCCGACGTCGTCAGCCTCGTCATCGCCATGCTCAGCGGCGGCATCGACACCACGGAGAATCAACTTGCTCACGGGCTCCGGCTCTTTGCCGAACACCCCGATCAATGGCGCGCCCTCGGTGATGATCCGTCGTTGGCCAAGGCCGCCGCTGATGAGGTGCTCCGTTTCGAGCCGGTCGGGCCCTTCACCGTTCGCATCGTCAGGGAACAGTTCACCTACCGCGACCTCGTGTTTCCCGTCGGGTCCGTTGTTCCGGTGTGCACTTGGACGGCAAACCGCGAAGGGTCGGGCGACGCAGCGCCGATGGATTTCGACATCACCGCCGCCCGAGGAAAAGACCGCGCACTGAGCTTCGGTGCCGGCCCCCACTACTGCCTTGGTGCCGGCCTGGCCTGGGCGGAGCTGGAAGAGGCGTTCTCGTTCCTCGCTCCCCGCATGCGAGACATGGGCATCGATGGCGAGATCGAGTGGGGCAGCCCGTTCGGGATCTACGACATCAAGTCACTTCCGCTCGTTTTCACGCCACGTACCTGACCCCGGCCGACTCGGCACCGACGCAGATGGTCGTTGCCATTCGTCGGGTCGAGACCGAAGGATCTGACGCGGCAGTGGGAAAGCATCCGGTCTCCCCAGCTCGGCCCGTCTACGTTCGTCAGCATGGATCCTCTTGACCGGGTCATCAAGATCGCCGATGAGGCACGGGCAGCGGGCGACCATCCGTTCGGCGCGCTGCTCGTTGTCGATGGCCACATCGTGGCCGAGGCCCACAACCTGGTGAACACCAACCGCGACATAACCGCTCACGCGGAGACGATGCTCGTCCGCAAGCTGGAGCGAGCCGGCAAGCTCGACCTCCTGGGTACCGGAACCGTGTATGCCTCGTGCGAGCCCTGCCCGATGTGTGTCGGCGCGATGTTCTGGGCCGGGGCTCGCCATGTCGTGTTCGGACTCTCGGCGAAGCGGTTGACGGCAACCTCGAGCGCTGGCGGCGAGCCCTTCGGCTTCACCATCACCGCCGGAGAGATCGGCGCGGCGGCGACTCCACCGATGCGCATCGATGGCCCGATCCGTGAGGATGAGGCCGCCGCGTCGCACCAAGGGTTCTGGACCTCGTAGTACCGAGGTCAGTTGGTGTCGCGTCGGTACAGCAGGAGCGTGCCGATGGCGATTGCCACTGCGGCGAAGCCGCCGAACACGAAGGCGTTCTCGATGCTGCTGAGCTGCACCGCTTTGCGGGCGGCAGTGTCGTTGGTGGCGGGGATGTTGAGGAGTCCGTTCGCCGCGTTGAATGGGAGGAATCGCGCGACCGATGCGCTGAGGAACTCCCTCAGGAGGTTCTCGACCACGAGCGACCACACGAGAAGGCCGGAGATCGCGGCGGCGCTGTTGCGGGCGATCATGCCGAGACCGACGCCGAGAACGCCCGACGCCGTCGTGAAGACGAGCGACCAGGCGATGATCCGGGGGAGCGAGGACGTGTCCCCGACGTCGAGCCCGGCGAGCAGCGACCCGCTGAAGCCGGCGGCCATTCCGAGAACGCCGAAGCCGAGCCCGGCAGCAGCAGCTACGCACGATTTCGCGACCACGATCACCCAACGGGCGGGCTGTGACGTGAGCACACCAGCGAGAGTTCCATGTTGGGCTTCGGACGTGAACAACAAGATGCCCGTGATCGCAGCGAACACCGCGGTGAGGACGGTCGAGTAGAGAAACACCTCCTTGGCGAACAGGACCTCGTCCTTCACGAACGTGCCCGTGGCCCATGAGGTGACGAGGC
>JANMYF010000162.1:0-4580 GCA_031381685.1 Acidimicrobiia bacterium | reverse complement strand
GCGTCATGACCGCCGCCGATTCCATGAAGCCCGTTGAGCTCGTCGCCCACGCGCAGCGTCTCGAATCACTCGGCTACTCGTCGATGTGGGTGACCGACGTGTTCGGACGCGAGGTCTACGTGACGGCGGGCCACCTCCTCGCCCACACCGGGACCATCAAGGTGGCCACCGGCATCGCCCACATCTACGGTCGGGACGCGATCGCCACCGTGCAGGCCGCCCGGACCCTCTCGGAGTTCTCCGGCGGACGCTTCTTGCAGGGACTGGGCGTGTCGCACCCCGTCGCGGCGCAGATGCGCGGCGTCGCGTGGGAGAACCCGATAGACAAGACGCGCGCCTATCTGACGGCCATGCGCAGCGAACTCCCGATCCACACCCCTGCGGACGCGCCACCGGTGCCCGTCTACCTCGCCGCCCACGGGCCCAAGATGATGGCCGTCGCTGCCGAACTGGCCGACGGCGCCATGATCTACATGCAGACACCGGACGGCGTTCGAGAGGCACGGGCCACCCTCGGGACCGACAAGACCCTCAACCTCGTCCTCCCCACCTGCCTCACCACCAACCCCGACGCCGCCCGCAAGGCGGGCCGGCGTGCGCTCGGCATCTACCTCCCGCTGCCGGCCTACCAACGGGTGTGGGCACGCGCCGGGTTCGACGCCGGCGACTGGAGTGACCACGGCAGCGATCGCCTCGTCGACACCTACCTCAACTGTGGCAACCTCGCGGCGATCAAGACCCGTATGCGCGCATATCTCGACGCGGGTGTTACGAACATCCTCCTCGCCGCCAACCCCGATCCGACCAATCCCTCCTCTGCAGCGGAGCTGATCGAGGCACTCGCACCTCATGAGGTAGTTCATGTCGGCTCGTCGACCTGAGACCGCCGAGCCGGAGCAACACTCCCCTGACGACGGCCCGTCGTGTCGCTGATGGCCGGCGGCGTCGCTGGACGCGATGCAGCCGGCAGACGATCTAAGGGCGCCGCAAGGGGAGTGCGCTCGGTGACATCAGATGGGGAAGGCGAGCCCCGTCAGTGGTGAGTTGGTGATACCGATGAACGTGGCCTGCCCGGTGGTGAGATCGATGGAAAAGAACGCACCGCCGCCGTCGAGGACCGCAAAGCCCCTGTTCTCTATGGCTTTTCCGTCGGTGATCGCCGACCAGATGTCAAAGGCTGCGGCCGAGTTCCCCTGGAACCCGAGGCGGCCGACCGACACGAGCACCCCGTCGTTGGGCGGGGCTTGCGAGGTCAACTGATCCCCGACCGTATCGATGTCGAAGAGTGTGGTCGCCGTGGAAGCATCGTTGTCGTTGTTCGTGTACGCCACGGCACCGACACCGCTGACCCGCGTGGCGCTGCTGCGCAGGAAGCCGTCGACCGTCGCCGCACCGGTGTCGACGTTGACCCGCAAGTTCTGTCCAGTGTCGCTGACGATGCGGAGACGGTCGACAGTCGGGTTGAAGTCCACGCCGAAGTTGCGACCGTCCAACGGCACAGTGACCCGGGCCTTGAAATCGAGCCGGCCCTCCGACAGGTCAGCGACGTAGAGGCCACCGGCGTTGCCGAGCGCGTAGAGCGCGCCGTTCGACGGTCGGACGTCGATGGCGAGCACAGCAGTATCGGGTGCGGTGAGGTTTCGAACGCCGATCAGGGTCTCGCTCACGGCCGGGCGATTCACCTTGAAACAGGTGATGCGTTGGTCCACCGTGAGCCCGTAGGCGACGGTCGGGCCACCCTCGGCCCGGGCCGTGCAGCTGGCGGGTGGCCCCGCTTTCACCTCGCCGGCCGCGCCGCCTGCGAGGGCGCAACCGAGTACGGCAATTGAGATCGTTCGGGCGAAGCGCATGTCGTCTCCAGGTGTAGGAACATGATTTCCACCGACACGGAAGTGTCAGGTTGCGCTCTGTTCGTCACCGTTTCGGTGCTGGATGCGTTCACCTCGATTTTGGCGACCGGGTCGATGCGCACACGATCGACCTCCCGGAGAGGGGCAATCTGGAAGGTCCACCATTGCGCACCTGTTCAGGAAGATCGCAATCGGAGTTGCGTTGGCAGGCGACCTGCGCACCACAGTCCGTCGCGAAGAACAGAGCGACACTCGCGGGGGCTCCAAGCTGCCTGAGGGTTCCAGCAGTTCCCTGACAACAAAACCACATCCCCGAGCTTCTTGCGGCAACGTTGCCGTCGACGACTTCCCGTCATCAGCCGTCGGCGCCGCAGCCGGACTGGGCTCCCGGCCGAGGTGACTACTCGGAGTTCACGAGTGATCGAGGCGCCATCCCGCCCGATCGAGCACGAGGCGGTGCCGCGGCCCGGGGGCGGCGATGTCGACTGCACCGTCGGCGTGCTCGTAGGCCATGTCTCCGGCCCAGGCCAGCGTGAGCGGATCGGCGGAGATGACGCGGGTATGCATTCGCGGCGGCGTATGCAAGCGGAGCCGACGCAGCAGATCATCGACGTCGTTGGCATGGGAGATGTGGTGCAGCGTCGTCCATGTCGGCGGGGCCAACGGAAGCGATCCCTCGGCGTTGCGGGCGAGGGCGTCCTCCGGGGTGACCCACTGGTGGGCGGTCGCTTCTTCGAGAGCGAGCTCCACGTCGCCGCTCGGCGCCGGCGCGACGAAGAACCACGTGGAGAACCGTCGGGCCTCGGTCGGGGGCGGCATCCAGTGCGACAGCGCCGCCATCGCCGCCGGATCGACGATCAGTCCGGTCTCCTCCTGCGCCTCGCGCACGGCGGCGCGTCGAGCCGCGGCTAGTTCGTGGGCGAGGTCGATGTCGGCGATCGGCAGCCGGTCGTCCGGATCGACCTTGCCACCGGGGAACACCCACATGCCGGCGAACGCGCCACGGCCGACCCGCTGGAGCATCAGCGTCTCGACCCGACCGTCCCGCGCTTCGCTCGCGTCGCGGACAAGGATGACGGTCGACGCCGCGATGAGCGGCGACGAGGCCCCCGGTGCGGCAGGGGTGAAATCGGCAGACGAGGAGCTCACGGGTGCTGTTCTAGTTCGCAGCTCCCTCGAGGCTGCAATGCACCGGACCGGCTCGGAACCGAAGGTTGCCCGAGTTCTTCGTCTTGTCGGAGCGTCAATGCAACGGGACCGCCGGGCCGGTGGCGGTAGCGTCGCCGACTGTGCACAGCGCCCCGCCCACCGCATCCCCAGACGAGCTGGTCGCTCGGGAGGCGATCCAGCGCCGCACACTCCGCGTGCTCATGGTCAGCCAGACCCTTGGCTCCGCCGGGAACTCGGTCGCCGTCACGGTCGGCGGGCGCGCCGCGAAATCGATGCTCGGAGCCGACACCTTCGCGGGGTCGGCAAGCGCCGCCGTGACCCTCGGCGGCGCAGTGGCCGGCCTCACGCTCTCGGCCGTCATGGCCCGACGCGGCCGCCGGCCGGGACTCTTCCGAGGTTACGCAATCGCCTTCGCCGGCGCGATAGCCACCGTCATCGCGCTGGAGAACCGGGCCTTCATCCTGTTCCTCGTCGCTCTGCTGTTCTTCGGAGTCGGCCAGGGGACCAACCTGCTGTCGCGCTACGCGGCTGCCGACCTCGCGACCACGGCGAACCGGGGAAAGGCGATCTCGCTTCTGCTGTTCGGCTCGACCTTCGGCGCCGTGAGCGCTCAGGTTCTCGTCGGCCCATGCGAACGGGCAGCCCGCAGCCTGGGGTTGTGGGGATACAGCGGACCCTTCGTCTTCGCCGCAGTCATGCTGGTCATCGGGGCCACCAACGTGATCGTCCGGTTGCGGCCGGATCCCCTCGTGGTCGCCGGGCGAGTCGACGAAAACGCTCCTGGTGGCTTCCGACTGCCTCCCCTCCTTCCGGCGCTCCGGGTGATCCACTCGTCTTCCATGGCCAAGGTCGGGCTCATCTCCATGATCGTCGCCCAGGCGTCGATGGTGGCGGTGATGACCATGACCCCGATCCACATGGCCGACCACGGGCATTCCGGCACGCTCGCCGGCTACGTCATCGCCGTGCACGTGATCGGCATGTTCGGCCTGGCCCCACTGGTCGGGCGCTTCGTCGACCGGGCGGGCCGGGTGACCGCGATCGCCGTCGGCGCTTCGATCCTCGTCACCTCCACAATCGTGTCGGCGCTCGCCGGCTACGAACCGGCGTTGCTGTTCCTCGGGCTGTTCCTGCTCGGGCTGGGATGGAGCTTCGCCATGATCGGCGGATCCACCCTGGTCTCGGAATCAGTGGATGAGCGAGACCGGGTCATGGTGCAGGGATCAGCCGATCTCCTCATGAGCGTCTGTGGAGGATCAGCGGCGTTCGCCTCCGGGTTCATCAAGCGGTCATTCGGCTTCCACATGCTTGCGAACGTCGGCACCGTGGCGACCCTGTCGCTGCTGGTGCTCGCCTGGCGGACACTCCGCCTCGGGGGCTCGGCGGTCCGACCGGCAGTGTGAGCGGTTCACCGGGCTGGCCCGACTACTCTTTACGGGTTCATCTGTGCCCCGCGTGTGCGAGGCCCTGACAAGGAGATTCGTCCGGTGGCCATTCGCGCCAAGCTCACGACCGTTGCCACTTCGGCCGCACCTGGCAGCAGTGCCGCAGACAGGCCCA
>JANMYF010000080.1:0-2152 GCA_031381685.1 Acidimicrobiia bacterium | reverse complement strand
GCTTGCGAGCACGACGACAACGCTTTGTCGCGGAATGAGGTGAGCTTGAAGATCTCACCGGTGCTGAGGGCATCGTGGTGGGCGCCGCTGGTCGGGGTGTGGTTGGCGGCTTCGTGGCGGGCGTGGCCGCGGGTCTCTTTCACGAACACCGTGGAGAGGGCCAGGCCGAGCCCGGCGTAGGCGAGGCCCAGGAAGAACGGTTCGGGGCGTAGCCCGGCGTGCTCGGCAATGTATCCGGTGGCCAGCGCGGTTACGGCGACGGCGCCATAGCCGGCGGCTTCGTTGAGCCCCATGGCGAACCCGCGGCGGGCGGGCCCGACGAGGTCGATCTTCATGATGACGGTGGTGGACCAGGTGAGACCCTGGTTGATGCCGAGTAGGACGTTGGCGAACACGATCCAGCCCCAGGTGGGTGCCCACATGAGCAGCAACGGAATGGGCGCACCGATGAGCCAACCGGAGACCAGCACGGGTTTGCGGCCGTAACGGTCCGACAAGGTGCCCGCGAAGAAGTTGGTGGCGGCCTTCACGGCACCGAACGCGACGATGAAGGTGAGCGTCGCCGTGAATGCGGTGAGCCCGAACTCCCGCTTGGCGAGGAGGGGGAGGACGGTTCGTTCCTGGCCGATCATGCCGCCGACGAGTGCGTTCACGCCGACGAGCAGTGAGAACTGGGCGAGGTTCTCCTTGAGCCCCAGGCGCAGGCCTGTTTGTTCGCTCACGACCCGACCTGAAGGGCGCGGTCGGTGGCGGCTGCCCAGTCGTCGGGGCCGCCAGCGAGCACCACGAGGTCGTGGTGGCCGAGTGATTGGAGGATGCTGGCGCCGGTCATGGCGCGCTCGCCGTGTCCGCACATCACGGCGATCGGGCCGGCGGGAACGTTGGTCTGGGCGACCTGACCGAGTTCGATGTTGAGCGCGCCGGGCACATGGCTGGCGGCGTATTCGTTGGCCTGGCGCACGTCGATGATCGGGCCGATCAGATGGGTTGCGTCGACCAGGTGAAGCGTGGCGGTCCGCAGCCCCGCTGCCGTCCACGCCGCAATACCGCCGTGGAGTTCGCCGAGTAGCCGTTCGTGCCCGACGTCAAGGCACTGACGAACGAGGTCGGCACGGTCCTGGCCGTCATCGAGGACGAAGATGATCCGACGGTCGGGCTCCACGAGCCAACCGAGCCAACTGGCGAACACCGGGCGCAGCGTGTTGGACAGCGACCCGGGCACGTGACCGACAGCGAAGGCGGCGGCCGGGCGGGCGTCCACAATGACCGCACCGGACCCGAGGTGACGCTGGACGTCGTCGGTTGTGAGCTGTGCCAATTCGGGCAATGAGTCGTAACGGGTGGGCCCGAGCCGGTTCAGTTCAGGGAGCCGGGCGAAGTAGGTGGGGAACGTTCCGAACCCGGCGACAAGCCGCTCCACGAACAGGTCCTCGTCGCCGATCGAGAACAACGGGTTCGTTGCGTGCTCGTGGCCCAGCGTCGAGGTCCGCTGTGATGCGCCGGATGCGGAGCAGAACGACCCGGCCCCGTGCGTGGGATACACGGCGACATCAGCAGGCAGATTGTCGAAGCGCCGCAGCCCGCGGAACATCTCGTGAGCGAGCGGCTCGGCGAGATCCGGTCCGCAGAGGTCGGTACGGCCGACCGTACCGACCATCAGCGAACCACCGCTGAACAACGCCACCGGGATCCTGTTCTCCTCGAGCACGTAGGAGTGATGGTCCGGGGTGTGTCCCGGGGTGGCGATCGCGACCAAGAAGATCCCCGGGGCGAGTTCCACCCGTGCACCGTCGGTTACAGGGAGATGTGGTGTTTCCAGCCTTGAAGCGGCCGGGGCGATGAACGTCGCGCCCCGCCGGGCCGCGAGTCCAGGACTGCCCGTGACGTAGTCGGCATGGGAGTGGGTGTCGACCGTCCACGACATGCGCAGGTCGTGGCGATCCGTGAGTTGTTCGTGGGCGATGGGGAAGCGCGGTGGGTCGATGACTGCGGCGGTGCCGTTGCCCAGATCGATCACGTAGGACGAGTGGCCGAGGCCCTCGTCGACGAAGTCGTGTACTCGCATGCCGACCAACTCTCTTCAAAGAAGTTCTTGAATGGTGCTCGGCGCTTCGCTAACTTGTCAAGTGACTCTTTGAATATAAGGTGTGTC
>JANMYF010000419.1:0-4633 GCA_031381685.1 Acidimicrobiia bacterium | reverse complement strand
CACCGCCCTCGTCTCGCTCGTTCCCGGATGCGACACCGATCCACACGAGCTGCGTTCGCAACTCGTGTCGCATGCGAAAGCGACCCTTGCCTCGTACAAGGCACCCCGCCGGGTCATCGTGGTGGACACCGTCCCTCGGGCGGCCAACGGCAAGGCCGACTACGCCTCGGCGCGTTCGCTGGCCGAGGAATAGTCACGCGCCACGACGTTCGGGCGTGCAGTCCGCTGATCACGCCGCCGACCGCACCCACAGTAGACGACGACCTTCGAGCGATCTTCAGTTCTTCCGATGGGGAGAGGTTGGTCAATTGACCTTGCGGTCGCGTCCTTCCCAGTAGGGCGCGCGGAGATCCTTCTTCAGGACCTTCATCGCTCCCGAAAGCGGAAGCGGCTCGGTGCGGAACTCCACGCTCTTCGGGAGCTTGTAACCGGCGATCCAGTCACGGCAATGGTTGATGAGCTCCTCCTCGGTGGCCTGTGCGCCGGGCTTGAGCACCACGACGGCATGCACGGCCTCCCCCCACTTCTCCGAGGGGATCCCGATCACTGCGACCTGCGCGACAGAGGGATGGTCGCTCAGGGCATTCTCGACCTCGGTCGAGTAGACGTTCTCGCCACCGGTCACGATCATGTCCTTCACCCGGTCGACCAGATAGAGGTAGCCGTCGGTATCGAGATAGCCGGCATCGCCCGTACGGTACCAACCGTTCTGGAACACGTCGGCGGTCGCCTCAGGCTTCTTCCAGTATTCGATCATGAAGTTGCCGCCACGTGCGCAGACCTCACCCGGCTCACCGGCAGGAAGTTCCTGACCCGCTTCATTCTCGATGCGGAGCGCAACGCCGGGAAGGGGCAACCCAGCAGAGTGGAGGTAGTTCCCCCCGGCACGGTGCTCGTCGGGACCGAGAAGAGTCAGAACGCTCGAACTCTCGGTCATGCCGTAGCCCTGCCAGATGTTCATTTCCGGGTACAGCGCCAGGAACTTCTCGAGCAGGGCATGGGGCATGGGCGATGCTCCGTAGACCAGATCCTTGAAGCTGCCCAGTCCGCTCGGCCGGAACTCCGGGTGGGCCATGGTCAGGCCGATCATCGTCGGCACCATCACGGTGATCGAGGGTCGATACGTCTCGACGGCCGTCATCACGGCCTTCGGTTCGAACATCGGCACGATCACACTATGGGCCCCGAGAGCCGGTCCACCGAGCACACCGAACATCGACGCGGCATGGAACATCGGTGTCTGTATCAGGTTGATCGAATCGCGCTCGAACCGCAGCGTCATCATCACGTGGTAGCAGTTCAGGATCTCCGCCCGCTGATCGAGAAGCACGCCCTTGGGCAGCCCGGTCGTTCCGCCCGTGTACATCAGCACAGCCGGATCGGTCTCCTCGCCCTCGTCGGGAATCACCGGGTTCGCCGACGCCAGCAGGGCGGCGTAGGTGATGTCGTGAGGGACGTCACCCGCACCGACCAGGACGACCTTCTCCAGCCCGGCGTCGGCGCGCACCGCGTCGATCAGCCCCGCGAAGAACGCGTCGACGAAACAGACCTTCGTCTCCGAGTCGCGCAGGACATAGGCGAGTTCCTTCGGGGCGAACCGGAGGTTCAGCGGGTTGATGATGCCGCCGCCGAGAAACGCCGCGTGGTAGAGCTCGAGATAGGCCGGAGAATTGAGCGTCATCACGGCGAAGCGGTCGCCGCGCCCCACGCCCAAGCTGCGGAGCCCGCCGATTACACGGCTCGTCCGGTCGAGGTGCTGGGCGAACGTCGTGACTTCGCCGGTTGCCGCATTGGTCGCACAAGGTCGGTCGGCGTTACGGGCGACAGCGGGGAGGAGCAACCGGTGATAGATCAATTCCTTCATGGGCAGAACCTACGCCATGGTTCGAGTCCTTCGAGTTCGGACGCCATGCAGGAGAAGCAACGGACAGAAGGGAGCCCACGGTCGTTCTCATGTGCCCCCTCGCGGTCCGAGCTCCGACGCCCGGAACGACTCCGTCTGGCGATCAGGCTGTGGAACCGCCGTCAACGACCAGAACGTGGCCGGTGATGAACGCGGCGAGGTCGGAGCAGAGAAAGAGGGCGGCGCGGGCGATGTGGTCGGGCTGACCGGCGAGGCGGAGGGGGTTCGACGCGATGGCCTTGTCGATGTCGAGCCCGCCGGCCTTGAGCGGCTCCAGCTGCGCCTGCACCCCGGGCGTGTCGATGATGCCCGGGGCGATCGCGTTCACCCGGATGCCGCGCGGTCCGAGCTCGTTCGCAAACGCGCGCGTCATGCCGACCACCGCGGCCTTCGACACGGTGTAGGCACTTATGTTCGCGCCGCCGCGGATAGCGGCGATCGATGCCAGGTTCACGATGCTGCCACCACGCGTCATGAGCCGACTGGCGTCGCGGGCAGCCGAGTACTGGGCCCGCACGTTGATCTCCAACATGCGCTGCACGAACTCGTCAGTCACGTTGCCGATCGGACCCGTCGTCGGAAAGATGCCGGCGTTGTTCACGAGGATGTCGAGTGCATCGTCCCCCGCTGCTAGCACCACGGTGTCGGATAGCTGTGTCGCGTCCGTGATGTCGCACGAAGCGTAGTGAGCAGACCAGCCTCGGGCGGCAAGAGCAGCCGCCGTGTCCCGACCGGACGGGTCGAGATCGGCGATGGTCACATGCGCTCCCGCCTCGGCCAGGCGGCTCGAGATCGCCGCCCCGATGCCTTTGGCTGCGCCGGTGACGAGCGCACGCTTGCCGGTCAGGTCCATGAGTTGGAGGTTGCTGGGCAGATCAGTCATGGCTTGCGACATTAATGAAGCGTCATTAACGTCGCAACCCATGGACGTGTTCGAAGCGATGGAGACATGCCGGGCCATCCGGTTGCTGAAACCGGATCCGGTTCCCCGAGAGCTGATCGACAAGTTGCTGTGGGCCGCCACTCGCGCACCGAGCCCGGGCAACAGCCAGGGGTGGGACTTCGTCGTCGTCGACGACCCGGCACCGAAGGGCGAGATCGCGGCGGCGATCAGGGAAGCCATGGCCGAGCGGGTGGCCGCGATGCCGAGAACCGATCGCACCACACGACTGATGCTCGATGGCACCGCCAAGATGATCGACTCGCTCGATCAGGCGCCGGTGATCATCTTCGTCACCGGCCCGGTCGTCTATCCGGTCGCGGCACCTCGGGAACAGTTCACGTGGTCCGCGCTGTACCCGGCGGCGCAGAACATTTTGTTGGCGGCACGGGCGCTCGGCCTCGGCAGTGTCTTCACGACCATGCACATGGCGGCCGACCCGACGATACGCGCGGTGCTGGGCATCCCCGAACACGTCAAGATCGCGGCAATGATCCCGATCGGCTGGCCGAACGCCTCGTTCGGTCCGGTGAACCGACGTCCGGTGGAGGACTTCGTGCACCGAAATCGCTGGGAAGGCGACAAGCGTGGCCACGGCAACTGAGGAGGCCCAACTCGGCCGCCCTCCGAAAGTCGACGACGCAGGAGTCGCCACCCGTGAGCGACTGCTTGCGGCCGCGGCGGCCTCTTGCGTCGAGAACGGTTTCGATGGCGCAACCCTCGGTGACATTGCCCGACGGGCTGACGTGTCGGCACCGGCGATCTACAACCACTTCGGTGGCAAGGTCGACCTGATGGTCGCCGCTGGTCGCGCTGCCCTGTCACGGCTGGGCCCGACCGAGCGCGGATCGCGGCCTACCGCCGTTCAGACCGTCCGGGCCTTCATGGCCGACGAGTTCGCCACCACCCGTCGGTTGTTGGCCGAACTGCACCTGGCCGGCCAGCGGCAACCGGAGTTGGCTGCGCTCCTCGCGGACTGGCACACCGCGCAAGCCATCCTTTGGCGTCCGAAATCGGGTCGTGATCGAGACGCAACCGTGAAGATGTTCTTCACCGTGTTGCTGGGCCTGTGCCAGATCGAGTCACTACCCGCATTGACCGCCTCCAAATCCGCCATGACACGCCAAGCCGAAGCACTGACCGCTGTGCTGTTCCCCGAGGAAGTGCTCTCATGACCTTCGATCCCCACGCCGTGGTGTTCAACCTGTTGTCCGAGGACTTCCAAGACGACCCTGCTGCCACCTTTGCCGAGCTCCGAGGAACGTGCCCGGTGAACCACACGATGATTCCGTCCGAGCACTGGACCCTGTCACGAGAGACCGACGTGACTGCAGCGCTGCGCGATGACGAGACCTGGTCGTCGAAGTACGGCCCGGGCCTGGCGTACGGCGAGGTCGGTTCCGGCGTGCTCGTGTCGAGCGACCCGCCGGTGCACACCACCGAGCGCCTCGCCATCTCGCGCGCCTTCAAGCCTTCGGTGCTCGAGGCGATGGAACCCGACATCCGACTGCTCGTCGACGAACTGGTCGACGCGTGCGTCGAGAGGGGTTCGGGCGACATCGTCTACGACGTGGCCATGCCGCTGCCGCTCGTCGTGATGTGTTGGATGCTGGGCATGCCGAAGGAGGACATCTCGATGTTCCGGTCCTGGGTACTCCCTATGGCCGAGGCCGTGGCACTCGAGGGAGGCCGCAACGCCAACGACGAGGTCAAGGATGCGTACCGCAGCTACTACGCCTACTTCGGACCCCACATCCAACGCCGGGCCGACGCCATCGCAGCAGGCGAGC
>JANMYF010000052.1:0-1686 GCA_031381685.1 Acidimicrobiia bacterium | reverse complement strand
ACGTCGATCCCACGCTTCTTGAACGAGCGCGCCACCACGTCGACCACGTCGACATCACAACCGGGCAGCATCTTCGGCATGGCCTCGAGGATGGTGACCTTGGTGCCGAGATCACTCATCGTCGATGCGAACTCACAGCCGATCGCTCCGGCGCCGATCACGACGGCCGAGCCCGGCATCATGTCGAGGTCGAGGAATTCGTCGCTGGTGTAGACCAGCCGGCCATCGGGTTCGAAGCCCGGGATGGTGCGAGGGACCGAACCGGCGGCGAGGATGATGTTGGTGCCGGTGAGCTCGGTGCCGTCGGAGACCTTTACATGGTGACCGGTGTGGAGGGTGCCGGTGCCGTTGATGATCGTGATCTTCTTCTTCTTCATCAGGCCCGACAGGCCCTTCCAAAGGTTGTCGACGATCGACTGCTTTCGTGCCTGACTGGTCTTGAAGTCGACCGTCGGCTCACTGGAGATGATCCCGAACTTCGAAGCGTGGGAGACGGTGCGGAACACGGCTGCCGTTTCCAAGAACTCCTTGGCAGGGACACAGCCACGGTGCAGGCAGGTACCGCCTACCTTGTCGCGTTCGACCACGGCGACGTTGAGGCCCGCCGCCGAACCATACAGCGCTGCGGCATAGCCACCAGGGCCACCACCGATGACGACCAGATCAAAGTGCTCTGCCGTAAGACTCACCCTCTCGAAAACGAACCAGGGGAAGACGCTACCAACGACCGGCAACATCGGATGCCGAAACCCCGCGCCGACACCAACCGTCACTCCTGGGTCGGCTCACGTCCACTGGGTCGGGATTTGTGCATAGGTGCACGCCGGCCGACCCAGCGACGCCAGCCGACCCAGGTCCGGGGGCGACGGGTGGACTTCGCCGGTCCTGGGGCGACGGGTGGACTTCGCCGGTCCGGCTACCGTCGCACTCGAGAACCATCACGATCCGGAGGCTGCCATGTCGACAACGAAGTTTCTTCTGCCCGAATCCGACATCCCGCGGGCCTGGCTGAACATCGTCCCCCATCTCTCCAGTCCTCCCCCGCCGGCACTCCACCCAGGAACGCTCCAGCCGGCCGGTCCGGATGACTTCGCCCCGCTGTTCCCGATGGACCTGATCATGCAGGAGGTGTCGATGGACGCCGCCATCGAGATCCCCGACCCGGTACGCGACGTCTACAAGCTCTGGCGGCCCACTCCCCTCTACCGCGCGTACCGACTCGAAAAGGCGCTCGACACCCCGGCGCACCTCTATTACAAGTACGAAGGCACCTCGCCGGCCGGGTCGCACAAGCCGAACACGGCCGTGCCCCAGGCGTATTACAACGCCAAGGCAGGCGTGAAGAAGCTGACCACCGAGACCGGCGCCGGTCAGTGGGGCACGGCGCTGGCATTCGCGTGCGCCCAGTTCGGTCTCGAGTGCGAGGTGTGGCAGGTCCGGGCGTCCTACGACGCCAAGCCCTATCGACGCCTGATGATGGAGACCTTCGGAGCCACCGTGCACCCGTCGCCGTCGACCGTGACCAATGCCGGACGTCAGATCCTCGCCGCCATGCCCGACACGCCGGGTTCGCTCGGCATCGCCATCTCCGAAGCCGTCGAGGTCGCGGCGACCTCAGGCGACTCGGTCCGCTATGCGCTGGGCTCGGTACTCAACCACGTGCTGATGCATCAGACGGTGATCGGA
>JANMYF010000002.1:0-10051 GCA_031381685.1 Acidimicrobiia bacterium | reverse complement strand
CCGCTGGGCCGCCGATGCCACACTGCTCATCCGCAACGCCGGTCCGATCGACTGGCCTCGCCTGTCCGACGACGCCGACGTACTCGGCGTGACCCTCGGTATCCGTGAAGCGCTCGCCTACCTCGACGATGACCTTCAGCTTGGTCTCCCGACCGAAGCCCGTTCCGCGCTCGACGCCAACCGGGTTTCACCGTTCGATCGTCTCCGGCACTGGGCCCAATCGACCCCGGCCACCCGTCGGAGCGGTGTCGTTCGGGTTCTCCTCACCGACTACCGGGGTCACACCGCGGGATCCCCCAGGCACAGGGGGATCACGAACTACCCCGGTTACCTCGCCAACCGCATCACGGAGCGCAAGCACTCAGGTGGTCGGAGCCTCTTCCACGCGCTCCGGCACGGGCCGCAGCGGAGCGGTTAGCGACAGCGCAAACGCGTCGAGGATACGTCGTCGATTCGATCCTTTTAGAGAGCCACGCATTCGCCGAAGCCTTGCGCGCGTGCCTTCTCGCGAAGCGATGCCAGCTGCGCCCGGCCCTCGGACGAGGTGATCGATCCCTTGCTCACCTCAGCCACGATGTCCTGGGACGAACGCAGTGCCTGCTTGAGCTGATCGGCGACGTCCGGGGGTCCACCGACACTGTTGACCTCGGCGAGGAACCGATCCGTTGCGCGTCGTGCTGAGGTCATTGCTTCTCGGGCCTGGGCGTCGACGCCAAGCTCACCGGCGAGGTTCCACGCCAGCTTCGCCTCGGACTTGGAAAGCTTGCACTTCAGGTTCACCGTTTTGACGAAGGCCGACGTGGCGAGGTCGGTCCGAGCCTCTTCCGTGCAGGCGGCGCCGGTGATCGTCCCGAGCACGACCACCAGTCCCAGCACAACGCATCGGTGGTCCTTCATCGTTCCTCCGCAGCTCACGGGCCGATCGGATGCCGAGCCGCCGACCTCGGGGACCAACCTATCTCGGCACGTTCTGCGGATCGCACCACCTGGGTCATCGTCGCGAACCAACTCGTCGCCCCACGGCGTAGGCGAATCGTTGTGTCGCCGACTTCGGTGGCGTCGTCGGGGTCACCGACGACGCCGACGTGTCGACGAAGTTCCGAACATCGTGGATCTGCCCGAAGTGCCGCGCTTCGCGCATCAAGACGTCAACTGCATGAGTGTCCCCCGCAGCGAGCGACTTCTCGAGCTGTTGGACGAAGAGGGTGTACCTCGCGAGATCGACCGAGGCGGCTGCTGCGTCCAAATCCAAGAGACCGAGCATCGCGACGTACGTGCGGCCGAGCTCGTCCCATGCCGAGGCCGAATGCATTTCGCCCCCCTCCTTGACAGCTCGCAGTGCGGCCAGGAACCGTCGGCCGGTTGACCGGTACCTCTGGGCCTTGGCGGCCGAGATCACGGCACCGATCGGAACCACTCCGAGGGCCAACCACGCCATCTGTCGCACCGCCGACTTGCGAAGGTCCGTGATCCGGCCTTCCCAGGCATGACAGATGTCGGCAAGGTGGTCGAGGAGATCCGGTTCGACGGCGAGGTAGGTCATGGCGCCGGTTGCCACCCGCAAGTCGGTGCCCTGCCCCCCGACACTCCACGAGAGGCCGTCGTCGCCCGCACCCGAGTCAGTTGACGAACCACCCTCGAGGAGTTCGTACGCCGCTTGGACCCGTCGGAAGGCTTCGACCTCGCCACCGACGTCCGGGTGGGCGACGGCGACCAGCCGTCGATACTGCCGTTTCACGTCGCTCGGACCCCACTCGCCGACGAGGCCGAGAACGCTGCACGCCTCAGATCTCCTCATGCGCCGAACCCCTGTCCCGTCCGATGTGGCTCATCGCTCCATGGTGCTGATGCACTGCTGCAGACGCGACCCGGAGGATGCGCCGAATCACCGTTCCGCAACGGTCCGTCGATTCCAACGGTGGGCCGCAAGACGAGCAAGCGGACGGGTCGAGCGTTCCGTGAGCCGACCGACTCGTGCCGGCCCCGGCAGTCCGTTTCGCAGCACCGCGGAACGGTACCGCGAGTGATGCGCCCACGCCGAGTCGCACGGGTCGAGTCCCCAGAGGGCGCAGAGCCGCGACAGGCTTCGGTCGTACCAGTCGGTGCCCCAACGCAGGAAGAAGTACTCGAGGTCGGAGTGGTGCAGCGGTGGTGGTGGCTGGTAGAGGCACGCAACCTCCGGAACATTCCACGCCTCGGCGCCCAAACGGCGATGGTGCAGCGCAAGGTCGACATGTTCGAACCAGCCGAGCAGACCCTCGTCCAGGCCGCCAAGTAGGTCCAGCATCTCTCTGCGGATGACCAGCACGTGGGGCTCTGCCTGCAGTCTGGGTGACGGCACGAGTTCGGGCCGCACCTCGTCCCATGGCCGGCCGATGAGAAACAGGTCTTCGCGGATGCGCTGCGCCCCTACCGGCCCCTCGATCTCCAGATCGGCGCCGAGACCGTGCACATGAAGCGCACCAGCGCGGTACTCCAGGTACGCGGGGTACACCGACGCCGCATTGCGCGACTCACCTTCGGAGAGCAGCGCCTCCAGCCAACCGTCGCTCAGCCGACAGTCGTTTTCCACGAAGGCGATCCATGGCGTTTGCGCTCCGGCGGCACCGAGATTCCTCGCTTCGTTGCTGCCGAGGAACCGATTGCGGCGGACGACCCGCAGCCGCCCGGAAGGGTCGGCAAGGCGATCGAACAGCGCCGCGACTCGGGGAGGAGCCCCGCCGTCAACAACGACAACCGGGTGACGAGAATCCGTTCGGGCGATCAGATGACTCAGGGTCGACAGGGACGGCGACCACCGGTCTCTCGCCACGACAACCACCGTCGCGGTCGGTTCTGCTCGCATGCACCACGGTAACGGGTCGATAGGTCGCTGCGAGGACGAGCGCAGAACCGACGAAGCGTCCACGGCAGGAATTGAACCTGCGACCTACCGCTTAGGAGGCGGTTGCTCTATCCCCTGAGCTACGTGGACCGACGAGAGGACAGCCTACGAGAAGCGGTGACGACATCGGCGAGATTGCGACGACGTTAGGGGTGCGAGCTGACATCGTCGATGGTGATGTGGCCGTCGGGGGGCAGCTCACCATCCGGCGACTCCAGCGCGCGCAGCACCCGACGGACGAAGCGATGAATCAGGTCGAACTCGTGATCGTCGGTGATGAGATCGGTGAAGTACTGCCGGACGCCACGCACGTGAACCGGAATTGCCTCGCTGAGAAGTTGACGACCTTCCTCTCGAAGAGAGCAGAGGAAGCCTCGACGATCGTCTTCGGCCTTGGTCCTCTCGACGAGGCCCCGGGCCTCGAGCCGGTCGATGCAGTGGGTCAGGCGGCTGCGAGAAATCATCACGTATTCCGCGATGGTCGACATCCGAACGCCTTCGGGCGGCCCTTCGGCGATCACAACGAGCGCGGCGTAGTCGGCGATCGACAACCCGCTGGCGCTCGAGAGGGCTGTATCGAGCCGGATGAGCAGCTGCGTCGAAAGGCGCAGTTGATCCCGCCACAATGCCTGTTCGCGCGATCCAGGCCACGGTTCGCCCCGAGCGGTGAGCATTGTCACGGGGATTCTGGGGTCCTGCTCGATTCGCCCGTTGCGTCCTTCGGCCGTGCCTGAAGCTTCGTCAACCGTCACGATCGGCGACGTTAGCGGTGCCCGTTCGCCTAGTCACAGCACGTGGCTGGTTGGGACGCGACGCCAGGTGTCGAAGGTCCTCAGAGGAACCCGAGCGGGTCGAAACGACGGCCGAGAACACCGGCCGGATCTGCCCCGAGGACCTGCTCGAGAACGGTGGAATAGACTCGGCGGAAGTCGGTCGTGACCTTCAGATCGCCATCGACCAGATCGGTGAGGCTCGGATAGTCGCTGTGCATGCCTCCGCGCACGCCATGACCGAGGACCAGAACGGGTCCGGCCGTGCCGTGATCGGTTCCCAGCGACAGGTTGGTCGCCACACGACGGCCGAACTCGGAGTACACCACCACAACGACATCCTTCGCGAGCGGGCTGTCCGCGAGACCGGCGAGGAATCGGGTCAGGCCGCGATCGAGCACGCTGAGGAGTCCGGCGTGGGTTCCTGCTTCGTTGGCGTGCGTGTCGAAACCGCCGAGGGAGGCGGAGTACACCCTCGTCGGGAGGCCGGCTCGCACCAGCGTCGAAACTTCCGACAGCTGGCGATCGAAGGCCGAAGAGTTCTCGGCATCACCAGTCGCTCCTTCGAGGCTGACGTCGGCCGACCCCTGGGACCCTGCGGTGAGGATCGGCCGCAATCGGGCCGTCACCCGCAGGAGGTCCGCGCCGGTTGCCGCAATCCGTCCACCCCACGCGCCGAGTTCGGAACCCGGGGTTCTGACCGCCTCGGTGTACGCGTTCATCAGCGGGGCGCCGCCCGGGAGGGTGAACGTTCCATTCGGAATGGCCGAGGCGCTGCTCTGACTTCCGATGAGGGCACGGGGAACGGACGGTCCGATCGAGAGCATCCGCAGCGGGTCCGCACCCGTTCCGTCATGCCAGCGACCGAGCCAGCCGGTCAGTTTGACGCGTTCCGGCACCCCGGATTGCCAGATGTCCATCGATCGGAAGTGGCTGCGACTCGGCGTCGGGTAGCCGACGCCGGGGACGATGCCGACCTTTCCGGCATCGAAGAGCGCCTTGACGCCGACCAGCGACGGGTGAAATCCGAAGCGGTCGTCGATGCGAAGCGTCCTGTCCGCCGGGATGCCCGCCTGGCCGCGAACCGAGGTGTAGGTCGAATCCTGGGTGGGGACGATCGTGTTCAGACCATCGTTGCCTCCGTAGGCCGTGACGAGCACCAGCACGCCCTGTCCGGGACGACGTGCGACGACACCGACTGCGGCCGATGGCGAAACCGCGACTGCTCGACGGGCGGACAAGGACGGGAGAGTGAGCGCCGCCGCGGTCGCGCCGAGCCCGCCGAGGACCTCGCGCCGGCTGAGCGTCCGGCCGTCGGGAAGAGTGATCGGGATCGCGGCGTCCACAGCTTCCTCGGCATCGCGCGGCTCGGTCACGCCGAGCACCGTTTCGTGTGTTGACGTGAACTTCGTCCGGGTCATCAGGATCGATTCCTTCGAGAGGGGAAACGGTTGGCGAGGGGTTCGACGGTGCGACATCAGGCGAGTACGTATTCCGGGCTGGTGAGGGCCACGACCAGCTGGGTCCGAGGATTGGACGCTTTGATCAGCCCTTCACGGGTGGCTCGGGTCCAGCCGTCGATACCGAGTTGACGGGCAATGATGTCGGGCCGGGCCGTCGCCCCCGCCCCGCTCAGCCACGAGAGGTTCGCGCGACCGGCGAGCCCGTTGGCAAAGCGCAGGCGGGCCAGTGCTGTCGCCGTGGAAAGCCAGTAACCGTTCTGCGGCCATCCACCCACGCTCGGCGGGTTGAACGGCACCTGGTTGAGATCACGCAATGTCACCAGGATGTTCGGACCAACAACGTCGAAGTCGTTCGCGCGCATACCAACGGCGCGGATGGATCCGACGACCCACTCGATCGGCTGTTTCACGAGTCCCTGGCGTGCGGTCGTGCTCACGAACTGGGGATGGCGGAAGAGGGCCTTCATCACGCCGGCGATCGTCCCTTGCGCCCGGAACACGGAGGCGAGATCGGCCACGACCGGATCGTTCACGGCTACCGGGTACGCAAATCGACTCCACAGCTTCGAACTGACGAACGCTGCCGTCTCCTGTCGATCGGCAAGGAAGGCGACGGTGTCGTCGAAGCCGAACGGTCTCGTCTCCCCGAGGATCGTCTTCGGTGCGCCGTCGACCTGGCGGGGAAGGGTGGAGATGGTTCCCGAGGTTCGATCGACGCGCGTTCCGGTGAACGCCCGGGCGGCTTCGCGGACGTCGGCGTCGGAGTACGACCCGATGCCGATCGTGAAGAGCTCCATCAGCTCGCGGGCGAAGTTCTCGTTCGGACTCCCCTTCTTGTTGTCATTGGCGTCGAGCCACACGAGCATCGCGGGGTCTTTCCCGACTGCTTGCGCCAGCTGCGTGAAGCCGCCGAGTCCGCCGGAGCGGAAGATCTGGTTCTGAGCGAGCATGAAGACGGCTTCGTCGACCTTCTCGATCCCCGTGGCGAAATGCCCATGCCAGAAGAGGGTCATCTTCTCAGCGAACGGCCGCTCCGCCGCGGTCATCCGATCCAGCCACCAACGGGCGAGTTCCTCGTTCTGCGCACGCTTGCGTTGGTTGCGCGCCTTCTTTTCCTCGCCCGACGTACGGGGAAGCGGTGCGATCAACTGGAACGCCGACGGCGGCGGTGTCGCAGCCACCCCCGGATCCGGTGCCCCGACATCGAGAAGTGCGTCAACGGTCGCGTCGAAGCCGATTCCGACCGCAGCGTCCAGTGACGCTGGAGTCGAACCGAAACCGGCTCGGCGCGAGAGATGAGCGATGCGGGAACGGAGATCATCGGCCATGTCCACATGCTCCGACCCAGATGTGAACGCGTCATGAGCACTGGGTGACGATCGATCAGCGGAGTCCAGCTCGGTTTTCGCAAAGGTGATGACGGGGCCGACGAGCGGAGGGCGCTCCGCCAGCCATTACCTTGGGGTCGTGCACTTTCGACGCATGCCGATCGAGGTGGAGTCACCCGAGGAGCTCGGGTACGACTCGATCCGGTACAACCTCAGTGAGTCGAGCGTGCGAGAAACGACCATCGCCGAGCTCGGGTTGCAGAGCCCGTCCCTCGTCAACGACCTGAGCGAGAAGGTGCTCTGGTACGGCGACCACCGCGGCGACCCGGCGCTCCGGACCCTGGTCGCCGAGCTCGGGGAGTCGGTGTCGCCGAACGACGTGCTCGTCACGGCCGGCGCCGCCATGGCGCTGTTCATGGTGCACACAGCGTTCCTCGAACGGGGCGACGACATCGTCGTGTTCCACCCCAACTATGCGACGAACATCGAGACGCCGAGGGCGATCGGCGCGAATGTCCTGCCACTCCACCTGATGTTCAAGGACGGCTACCGTCCGGATCTCGATCGACTCGAGTCACTCGTAAGCGCGCGTACGAAGATTCTTTCCATCACCGACCCTCACAACCCTACGGGGATCTGCCTCAATGATGAGGAGCGCACACACATCATCACCCTCGCCGAACGCCGCGGGTGCCTACTGCTGGTCGACGAGACGTATCGCGATCTCTCACGCGAACCGACGCAGCCATGGGCGGCCGAAGTCAGCTCCTCGGCCATCAGCATCTCGTCGCTGTCGAAGAGCATGGGGCTCCCCGGAATCCGCGTCGGCTGGGCGATCACCCGGGATCGAGCCATCCAGGAGCGTCTCCTCGCGGCGAAGGAGCAGATGATGATCTGCGGGTCGGTGCTCGACGAGGCGGTCGCCACCCATGCGCTCGTTCAACGTGAGGAGCTGATGGCCGTTCGACGCGACAAGGCCGATCGGCATCTCTCCATCGTCAGCGAATGGATGAGCGGACACGCCGACCTCGAGTGGGTCGAACCGCAGGGCGGCGTCGTGTGCTTCCCCCGCATACGGGATCCGTTCGGCTTCGACATCGACGCGTTCTACCAACACCTTCGCACGGAGGGCGGCACGCTGGTCGGCGCCGGCCACTGGTTCGAGGTCGACCCCCGATCGTTCCGCCTCGGCTTCGGCTGGCCCAGCGATCCCGAGCTGCGCGGTGGGCTCGCGGCGATCGATGCGGCGCTTGATGCCGCACGCGTACAGCGGCTGGAGTCATGAGCGACCGTCCGCTGGAGCTGTCCTTCGTGAAGTCCGCCGTCGACCACACGACGTTCGACGACCTCGGACCGGAGGTCGCGTTCGTCGGTCGCTCGAACGTCGGGAAGTCGTCGATCATCAACGCCCTCGCGAACCGCAAGGGACTGGCAACCGTGTCGAACACTCCGGGTCGCACACGGGTGCTGAACCAGTTCGCCCATCGAAACGGAGGTGCGCTGATCGACCTCCCCGGATACGGATTCGCCCGCGTCAGTGACGCCGAGCGCCGACGCTGGCAGGCGATGATCGAGAACTACCTCACCCAGCGAGAGCAACTGGTCATGGTGGTGGCGCTCATCGACGGAGAGATCGGTCCGGTGAAGCTCGATCTCCAGCTCCTGGAATGGCTCCGGAGCATGGGGGTTCCGCACGCCGTCGTCGCCACCAAGGGGGACCGGCTGAAGTCCTCGGCGCTCGGACGCCGGCGGGTCGAGGTGGCCCACGGATGCGGGTTGCCCATCGATGACGTCCGCTGGGTCAGCGCGACCAGCGGCAAGGGCGTCGACGGGATGCGCACCTGGGTGCGGGCGCTGCTCCTCGGCGACTGAACGGGAACGCTTCGTACGTCGGCGGCCTTCCGTTTCGGAGCGGTGAGCCCGCCTCCGGTCAGAAGAGCGAGTCGAGCGCCGCCCAGTGCGCGTCGTCGTGTGTCGCCAACAGCGTCCGCATCCCGACCGCTTGCGCTCCCGCGACGTTCTGCTCGAAGTCGTCGATGAAGAGACAGTCCGGCGGGGCAAGACGCAACCCCAGCCGCTCGTTCAATGCCGCGACCGTGTGGTGGTAGATCCGCTCCTCGGGCTTGCGCATGCCGACCACCGACGAATCGATCACGACGTCGAAGAGCGAGAGCCCTCCGGCAGCGTCGAGTTTCGCCGTCCAGTGCGGACGCCACTCTGCGACGTTGTTCGTCAACAGCGCCAAAGGGACGCCGAGGCCGCGCCAGCTGCGAATGCGGTCAACGACCTCCGCACGGATCTCGAGCGAGGCCATGAGCGTCGCGGAGCTCTCTCCGCTGAAGAAGACTCCCGCTCCCGGCACGATTTCCTCGACCCGCTCCACGAGCTCGCTCACCGGCGCTTCGCCCCGCTCGAGTCGGTTCCACAGGGCGTCGGGGTCAGGATTGTGCAGTTCGTGCGACATCATCGCACGCAACCGGTCGATCGACGACGGTTGGCTTGCTGCTGGGTCGTTCGGTTCCCGATGGGACCGACCACCCATCGAGAGCGGCACGGTGATCACACCGGTGTAATCAATGATCAGCGCGGAGGGTCGTCGGCTCATGCGCTCCCAGTCTGGTCGTCCTCGTCGTCCTCGGTGCTCCGATCGGACCGACCCGGATCACTTCCCTAGGCTGAGGACGTGGCCTACACCCCGATCATCGGCACACTGGCCTACATCGTCGACCGGACGGGCGACGCCGGCCCGATCGGCGCAGCACTCCTCGTGCATCGCAATGCGAGACCTGACGACGAGCACCTCGGGAAATGGAACGGACTCGGCGGCAAGCTCGAAGCCGACGAGGACGTCGCGGCCGGCCTACGACGCGAGCTGCGGGAGGAGGCCGCGATCGAGGTCACCTCGATGCAGTTGCGCGGCACCGTGAGCTGGCCGGGGTTCGGACCGAACGGTGAGGACTGGCTGGGGTTCGTCTTCCTCGTCGATGCATGGACCGGCGTCCCCCGAACGAGCAACGAGGAAGGCCAACTGGCCTGGATCCCCATTGCGCGTCTGCTCCAGGCGTGCAGCCCCGATGCCGGCCAACGTGACGCTGCGGATCTCCCGATGTGGGAGGGCGACCGTCACTTCCTCCCGCTCGTCTTCGACGACGACCCCAGGCCGTTCCATGGCGTGATGCCCTACGAGAGGGGTCGCCCGGTCGGCTGGACATGGGAACGCTGGTGACGAGCGGACCTGCCGCACGACGCATCTGGCGGAACGCGTTTGCCGTGACCATCGCCGGCGCTTGCTCACTTCTTGTCCCGCACCCCGCACCCGCACGGGCAGCCAGCCGGTTCGAGTCGACGGTTGATGAGCGCATCGAGTTGGTCACCGCCCGCTTCGCCCTGATCCGATCGCATGTGGGCTACCGACACTGGACGGGATTCGATGAGGTGGCCGCGCTCGCCCAGGCCAGGGATGCCCCGAACGGTACGCTTACCGGTCTGATGGTGGCGGTGAAGGACAACATCGACCTCTCCTGGCTACCCACGTCGGCTGGTGCGTCGGCCCTCCGCAGTCGAGGGCCGCCCCCCGCCCCCGCCGGCGGGGCGGGGCCCAGCCGC
>JANMYF010000458.1:0-16589 GCA_031381685.1 Acidimicrobiia bacterium | reverse complement strand
GCGGTACCAGCCGGCAATGTTGGTCATGCCCGGGTTGAAACCGATGTTCGCGTCGCCGACAAGCAAAGAATCGGCGCGGTTCGGTGTTCCCGGCATCGGATAGGCGATCGACGATGTCACTCCGTCAATCGTCTTTGTTCGCAGCGAGACGTAGCGGTTGTACTCAGCCGCAGCGAGAGGGACGACGGTGTTGATGCCGTCGTTGCCCCCACCGAGGTAGAGGAACACGGTGACGCCGTCGGCGCTCCCGCCGGCCGTGCCCGATGCCAGCACCCGCCGGAGCGGGCCGAGTTGGGCGGCGACAAACTCGCCAGCGGCGACGGCGCCGAGAAGCGTCATGAACTGACGACGCGACAGCCGCTTGCCCCTTCCGAGGTCGTCGAGGAGTTTCTCGGGATGTGATGCTGTGCTCATCGTGACGTTGATCCTCTGGTGGTCAGGCGAGCGAGTACTCGGGCGAGATGGCGATGGTTCGGGCGAGGTTGCGACGTTGGTTGGCCGCGGTGTTCGCAGCTCGTTCGGCGATGACCAGATTCACCAGCGCAGTGTGTGTCGGAGACCCGGGGGCTATCCGGTCGTCACCGAGCTGCCGGAGTGCGAAGTTCACCGCGTCCGTTGGTGTCATGGCGTCGATGGTGTTGAGGAACGAGGTTCCCCCGGACGTCGAGTCGGCGATGGCCACACCGAAGAGCGAGCTCGCGATCTCCGCCCGCCGCCAGTAGGCCGAGACGCTCATCCACGCGCGGTTCTGCCGCCAGCCCGAGACGTTCGGCGGTGCGAGCGGTCCCATACCCAGGTCTTCGAGCTGGGACACCATACTGACGCGTGACGCGACCACGCCGGTCGTTCGCATCATCGCGACTGCCCAGTCGATGGGATGACGGACCAGGCCCTGCTTGGCAGTGTCGGAGTAGAACTCGTCACGGTTGAACATGATGCGAAGGAAGGCCTGGACGTTCATCGCCGGATGCGCGGCGAGGCTGTTGCCGAGCTCGATGGCCAGCGCATCGGTTCGTTTGATCGGATAGGCGAACCAGCTCCACAGCTTGGCGGCGAGATGTTGTGCAACGCGCAAACGCATCGTGTTCAACGAACCCCCGGAGACGAGGATCGCGTCGAGGACGTCCGGCCCGTCCCAGTTCGCCGTGACGCCGTAGAGCGTCTTCGGGTTGGTGTCGTGCCACGTTGGACGGTAGATGTACTGGTCGTTGTTGTTGGAGTCGATGCTGTGCCCCGTCCACGCCCGCGCCATCGCCTTCACGTCGGCTTCGGTGTAGCCGTTGTCCACACCGAAGAGGAAGAGCTCCTGCAGTTCACGGCCGAAGTTCTCGTTCGGTCCCCACTTGCCGCTGTACGCCCCGTCGAGCCAGATCAGCATCGCCGGATCCTTCGACACCGCTTTGAACAGCACGTTCATGTCGCCCGAACCGAGACCGCGGAAGATCGCATTCTGCCGGTAGAGGTGGCGGACGTCGAAGATCTTCGTCATCGACGTCGCGAAGTGGTTGTGCCAGAACAGCGCCAGACGTTCCTCGAGTGGTCGTGGCAAGGTGGCCATCCGGTCGAGCCACCATTCGCGAAGCGCCTGGATGTTCTCCCACTCACTCGGAAGCGCGGCGACATCGAACGACGGAGCCGGGTTAGGCGTGAAGTCGAGGATCCGATCCACCAGCGCCGGCCGGTCAAGAGCAGCGAGCGTCTCGATCGTGGCCAGGGGCTCCGCCCAACCCGTTCGGCGAAGAAGGTGTGCGGCGTCTGCAATCGTCATCGGCACGGGGAAAAACGCTAAAGACCTCCTTGCGAATTGCCGTCATCGATCCTGATGAATTGGGCTCGGTTTTCTTCCTCGCCACTCGTACGTGACCTACGAAGGCCCACGAAGGAGGTCGCCGCACAAGGCTGACGCACCGCTCACGAGTGCATGTGGCGCTTCCCACGGAACGAAGTGACCGCAGTCGCGCAACAGGTAGGGGCCGACGTGATCGGGGAACACGATCGCCGCCATGAGGTCGAAGTCGGGATAGATCACGTGATCACTCGCGCCGAATAAGATAAGTGTGCGTATGTTCTCGTTCCGGGCCAGCATTGCCGGTTCGGATCTTGCTGATCCGGAGAACGAGGACTCGTATGCTCCGAAGCTCGCCCGAAGCTTCGCGGCATCGCCGAAAGGCGCGGCATGGAAGGCGACGTGATCGGCGTCGAACGCGCCAGGATGCGCCCAGAACCGGCTCGTGTAGAAAGTGGCGATGTAACGGATGCGTTGCTCGGGGGTGCGCAGCTCGGAGGCAAGTTCGTCGGGCGCGGTTCCCTGCCGGAGGAAGTAGTCGCTCGACTCGCGCGGAGGACGCGTCCGCAGGTGACTCATCTGCTCACGTAGGAATGGCAGCGGGGAGTTGAACAGCACCATCCGCTCCACCGCATCGGGGAACCGCAGTGCGAGATCTTGGATCACCGGTCCACCGAGATCACCGCCGAGAACGACGAAACGTTCATGTCCAAGCGAGGCCATGAGGGCGTGAAGGTCGCGGCTGTGCGATGCGACGTCGTGGAAGCCGTCGGGTCCGAGATCGCTATCCCCGAAACCTCGAAGGTCGGGAACGATGACGTCGAACCCGGCCTCGGCGAGTGGTTCGATCACACGCCAGAAGATCCGCTTCGATTCGGGCCAACCGTGGACGCACAGTAGCGGATGGCCGCCCTCGCCGTGTCGGACGTATGCCTGTCGGAAACCCTGCGGTGACGAAAACGCACACGGAAAGCGGTCGGGATCGATGTCGGGTCTGACCATCCGGCGAACTTACGGCACGGGAGAGATATATTTGCCAAGCCGCGCAGGAGGAACCGTTGTGATCGTTGTTGTGAGCCAGGCATGGTCGCTGGACGCAGAAGGGCACGCCGATGCCTACATCGAGTGCTGCCGCGAGTTCGAGACGTTCCTGCAGCGCCATCCCGGATACGTCGGACGTCGTCTGCTGCGCAGCATGGCCGATCCCACCCACTTCACGAACATGCGGTTCTTTCGGGAACTGTCCGACTATCACGACCTGATCGCGTGGGACGGCTACCGCGAACGCATCATGGCCCTGGGCGACCATCTGCGGCCGGCCGAAACCTATCCGCGCGAATACATGGAAGTGGTGCTGGGCGACGACGTGTTGCCCGGGCTGGCCCACGCCGGCTGATCGGCGGCGGCCGGAGCGCGACGATGCCGGACCGACGTAGTGCACGTCAGCCCGGCATCATGGAAAGATGATTGCCCGGATCGATTCGGGCTACCGATAGGTCAGGCGGGCATCAGCACGCTGTCGATCAGGAACACCGTGCCGTTGGCGACCTGCACATCGGCGAGGATCGTCTTGGTCGTGCCGTTGATGGTGATGGTCTTGCCGGAAACGGACACCTTCAGCTTGGCGCCGTTGACGGTGTCGAGGGTGCTCATCTTGGCCAGGTCGGCGCTGGAGAACTTCTTGCCGGCGACCACGTGGTAGGTGAGGATCGACGTGAGCGTGGCCTTGTTCTCCGGCTTCACCAAGGTTTCGACCGTACCGGCCGGGAGCTTCGCGAACGCCGAGTTGACCGGGGCGAAGATGGTGAACGGACCGGGGCCGTTGAGCGTGTCAACGAGACCGGCGGCCTTCACGGCAGCAACCAACGTGGTGAGCTGCGGGTTGTTCGAAGCGGCCGTGGCGGCAGGATCCTGGGCCATGCCCTTCAAGCTTCCCTTGCCCGTTGCGGGAACGCCGACCGCTGCTGCATCGGCCTCACTGGCCATCATTCCGCCGGCCATGGCATCGCCCTTGGCGGCCGGCAGAAGGACGCTATCGACGATGAACACGGTGCCGTTGGCGACCTGAACATCACCGAGTACAACCTTGGTCGAACCGTTGACCGAGATGTTCTTCCCTTTGGTGGTGATCTTCAGGCTGTCACCGTTCACGGTCTTGAGCGTCGGGTTCTTCGCCAGATCCTTGGACGACAGCTTCTTGCCGGCGACCACGTGGAAGGTGAGGATCGAGGTGAGGGTGCCCTTGTTCTCCGGCTTCACCAGAGACTCGACCGTTCCGGCCGGAAGCTTGGCGAACGCCGAGTTGGCCGGGGCGAAGATGGTGAACGGACCGGGACCGTTGAGCGTGTCGACCAAACCCGCAGCCTTGACGGCAGCAACCAACGTGGTGAGCTGCGGGTTGTTCGAAGCAGCGGTGGCCGCGGGGTCCTGGGCCATGCCCTTCAGGCTGCCCTTGCCGGTGGCGGGAATACCCACCTTCAGGGCGTCCTTCTGCGCCGCGACGGGCGTCGTGACCTTCGATGCGGCGTTGGACGGGGCCACGGCGAGGCCGAGCACAAGAGCGACACTGACGCCCGTGATTCCGAGGCCGCGGCCGATTCCATATGCGTGCTTGGTGTTCATCGTTCTCTCCTGGTTGGGGGGGGTTCCACCGAAGGTTTCGGTGGAGGACGATGGGTGTTCGCAGCGGTAATGCGTTTGGATCAAACCGACCGAAGATTTCTTTCCGATGGTTCTCGGCCGCCGCGAAGGAACGCGCATCGGGCGCCCATTCACAAGGAACGGGCGCCCGATGCGGGGGGCTATGTGGAGCCGGCAGGGCCGTCCTCGCCGGCGGGACTCAGTTGTCCGACACCAAGACGATCACCGAATGCCAGCCAGTGGCACCGTTGGGCAGAGGAGCAACCCGTTGCTCGGTCTGCAGAGTGCCCTTGCCGTCGTAGGCGCGCACAGCGATGTCGTGGCTGCCGGGTGTGGCATCCCAGGCGAAGCGCCACTGACGCCACGTGTCGGTGCTCACATCGTCGGCAAGCTCGGCTTCCTGCCATCCGCGGCTGTCGATGTTGACCTCGACCTTGGAGATGCCGCGGCGCTGTGCCCACGCCACCCCGGCGACCGCCGTACGTCCCGGAGCGATCGTCGAGAGTCCGCGAGGCACGTCGATGCGCGACGCGAGCTTGATCGGCGCTTGCTTGGCGTAGCCGCGGGGTACCCAATAGGCATCGAAGGCGTCCATCGTCGTGACCTCGATCTCCGTGAGCCACTTCGTTGCCGACACGTACCCGTAGAGACCGGGGACGATGAGGCGAGCCGGGAACCCGTGCTGGAAGGGCAGTGGCTCGCCGTTCATCGCCACCGCGACAAGGGTGTCACGGCCATCGGTCACCGCCGACATCGGGAAGCCCGACGTCCAACCGTCGACCGAACGACCGACTACTTGCGTCGCCTTCGGGTCGACCTCGGCCTCCTGCAAGAGCTCTCGCAAAGGCACTCCGAGCCACCGGGCATTCCCCATCAGGATTCCGCCGACTTCATTTGACACACAGGTGAGGGTGATGTCCCTCTCCACGAGTTCGCGCGACAGAAGGTCTTCATAGGTGTACGTACGTTCGAGGCCCACCATTCCCCTGAACCGAAGCGTCCACGAGTCGACGTCGATCTTCGGAACCACGAGCGCGGTGTCGATCCGGTAGAAGTCCTTGTTCGGCGTGAAGAACGGGTTGATCGTTGTCAGCTCGGTGACCCCGACAGATGTCGGAAGCACCGCGAGCGGCTGCTTCGCTTTCGGGAGGACAATGGCAAGGCGACGGGCAATGGCGCCAGCGCTGTTCTGGAGCCAGCGACCGAGCGTTCCGATGCCGGCGGCGGTGAGCGCCACACCACCGGCGAGTACAAGGAACTGCCGACGGGAGCCGCCCGCCGTGGCCACGACAGGTCCGGCGCCGACCGCCGCGCCCGGGATCCGTGCTCCTTGCGAGCGCCGAGGCCAGATCGGCTCGGCGAGGATCGTGCGCCGCAGGAGCAGGAACACGACGATCGCCGCCGTCACGGCGACGAAGCTCGGCACGGCGTCACTCGCCGTACCGGTTCGCCCGGTGACCGCAGCGGTGGCACCGACCACACCGAACAATCCGAATCCGGCGATGGCGAGCGCCGGGCGACGACGACCGATGAAGCCAACGAGCAGTGCGAACACGGCGATGGCCGAGAAGATGCCGAACAGCAGGGCGTGCTTGTCCTTCGTGCCGAAGGTACGGATCGCGAAATCCTTGAGCGGAACTGGCACGAGATCGATCGCCTTGTCGCCGACCGACAGAATCGGCGAGGTGAAGTTGTCAAACACGCCGACGAACAGCTCGGCCACGGCGAGGCCGAACGCCCCGGCAAGCAGACCGCTCAGAGGCCACACAATGCGACGCTCGCGTGTGGAGTCGGTTGGCGCCGAATCGTCCGAGAGCGAACCCGAGGTCGAAACGGACGGGGCTGCGACATCGGCGTCTGGTGCGTTCATGTCGAGTGTTCGGGGCCGAACCTCGCTTGGATCACGCCGATAGGTTCAGCAGCGGTGTCTGGTCATCAGACCAGTTCACCGATCGCAATCGGTGTTTCGGTCGGCTGGGTCGAGCCGGCGGCGGGCTCGACCGAGATGGCGATCGCCGAGGTCGGCGCATCGACGGTGAACGCCACGATCGACGGGTCGCGACCGAGCACTCCGGCCGATACGGGTGTCGCTCCGGTGATCGCCCACAGCTGGTACGACTTGCCTTCCGGCAAGGCCGGGAGGGCATCCCGGCGCAGATACCCACGGCCACCCGCCGTGACAATGACATTGGCCAACTCCGCACCGTCGGCCCCCTTCAGCACCACTGTCCGCGCACCCGACTGCTTCGCCGCATTCGACGCGAGCGCGGCGATCGATGGAGAGCTGTTCCCGGCAAACTGCAACGTGAGGGGAACGGCGATCACGGCCGAGGCGGCGGCGGCGGCGAACGCGACACGCACACGCGAACGGCGTCCGGCCCGGGCGGCGTCGAGGGCGATCACGTTGGCGAGATCAGGCCGCAGACGGTCGTCGTTACGGGACAGCTCGACCGGGGCAATGCCAGCGCCGGCGCCCGTCCGGGCGACGATCGCGTCCCACGTGGACAGAGGAACCGGAGCCTCGATCGTCAGCGCCGCAGCCGCAGCGAGGTGACGGCCGAGCTCTTCTCGGTATGCCGGGTCATCGTCCAGGTGGGCCTCGACGAAATCGCGCTCGTGGTCGTCGACGGCATGGATGGCGTAGGCCGCGACGAGGTCGAGCATGGCTTCGCGATCGCTCGGATCGGGAAGCGACGTGATTGTCGGGTCGGTGCTCATCGGACGTCGCCCTTCGAGGTACGAGTGGTGGGGTTTCGGAGGTCGACGACCGAATGGGGGTCGTCCTGGGCGACAAGAATCTCGTGCAGCTTACGGAGCGCACCTCGGATACGGCCCTTCACCGTTCCTTCGGGGAGGCCGAGAATGGCTGCCGCAGCGCGATAGGTGTGCCCCTCGAAGTACGTGAGCTGGAGGATCCGTCGTTCATTCTCGCCCAGCGAGATCATCGCTTCGCGTACCGCTTCGGCCTGGGCGATGGCAAGGAACTCGGCGTCGACCTCGGGCTGCGGCACCCCCGGTTCCTTGGCCATCCGGTCCTCGCGCTTCTTGCGCGACTCGCGCGAACGGATGATGTCGACCGAGCGGCCGTGGGCCTGGGTGAGCAGCAGGGTGCGCAAGCTCCCTCGGGTCTGGTCGAACCTTCCGGGTTCTTCCCACAGCCGCACGAACACGTCCTGAACGACATCCTGGGCCAGTGCTTCGTCATCGAGCACCCGTCGGGCGAGGCCGGCGACCGAAGGCGAATGTCGGCGAAACGCTTCGGCCAGCGCGCGTTGGTCCTGCCGGGCGATCGCCGCGATGAGCTCGCCATCGGGCGTGTCGGCATCGATCAAAGCCGCGGAGTTTCGAGGTGTCATAGCGGAAGGTGTTCGTCGCCCAAGCACGAGTGGATCACCTCGCTCCAGATCTTTCGTCGGCTGCTGACCAAAAGGGTAAGCGGGCGCAGGGTCCCGCTCGACAAGACTCGCGGGCCATGGCATGCTTCGTCCTCGTTCCCGGCGACTTCCGGGGTCATTGGTACTTCGAGCCCTCCCCATCGTCGGCCAGTCGAGCCGAACTCGACGCCGCCGGGATGGCCGGTGACACGATCGACGCCGGTCACGACGCCCGGGTCAGCGTTCCGAGGGTCGTTGCGGCGTGGCCCGGATCGCTCGCGCCCTCGGCCCGGCGTTCGCACGGCAGGATGGAGCCGTGAACGACGACTCCGGTGTCAACCGCGCACCGATCTGCCCTTACTGCGGGGTGACCGCACTTCCGGCGCATCCGTCCAACGTGATCGATTCGGCGTTCGTCTGCGACAACGAGGACTGCGACGCGTTCGGGGAAGAGATCTGATCGTGGTGACCGACGTCCCCGGAGTGCTCGTCGGCCATTGGACTGATGCGGTCGCACAGACCGGTTGCACCGTCGTCGTGTTTCCCGAGGGTTGTGTGGCTTCGGGCGAGATCCGCGGTGGCTCGCCCGCATGCCGGGAGTTCGCCCTGCTCGATCCGCTGCACAAGGTGCAATCGATCGATGCGCTGGTGCTCTCGGGCGGATCAGCGTTCGGTCTGGCCGCCTGCGACGGGGTCGTCGACTGGCTCGCCGAACAGGGCCGTGGGTTCGCAACCGCGCTGGGGCCTGTGCCGATCGTCGTCGGGCTCAGCCTGTTCGATCTCGGGGTCGGCGATGCGTCGGTCCGGCCCGGCCCACTCGATGGGCGGTTCGCGGCAGAGCACTCGGCGAGCCCCAACACCGAGCACGGCCTCGTGGGCGCGGGCACGGGAGCCACGATCGGCAAGTGGTTCGGACGAGAGTCGTCCGAACCCGGAGGTCTCGGTGCCGCCACGCTCCGGTCGGGCGACCTTCTCGTCAGTGCGCTTCTTGCCGTCAATGCGTTCGGGTTCATCGACGACGGGACGACGACCGAGGACATCGGCCCTCCGCGCTTCGCCGTCGTGCCCGACAACGCCTTCGGGAACACCACCATCGGGGTGATCGTCACCAATGCCCGCCTCGACAAGGTGGCCTGCCGTCTCGTTGCCCAGAGCGGCCACGACGGAATGGCCCGTGCCTTGCTCCCCGCCCATACCGATGCCGACGGCGATGCCCTCGTCGTGGTGGCGACAGGCACGGTCGAGGCCGACTTCTTCCATCTCCGGCTGCTCGCGCAACACGCGGTGACTCTTGCGATCCGCTCGGTCGGACCGAGCAGACGGCACGGATAGCGCGATGCGCCGCAGCGTTCCGCGTCACGTGTTCGAGATGCCCGCGGGAGCCGGACATCCCACTGATGCCACCACAGTGGACCGTCGAACCGACCATGGTCAGCGGTTGGGTAGCACCAGAACCTTGATGTGGTGAGCGGGGTTCGCCAGCTCATCGAAAGCTCGTGCGACGTCGTCGAGGCCGACTTCGCCCGTGATCAGGGCGCCCGCATCGATCGTGCCTTCGGCGATGGCCTGGAGCGATGTGGAGAACTCGTCCTCCGTCCAGCCCAGGACGAACGTGAACTGCAGCTCTTTGTTGATAGCGATCGCAGGGCGGAATGTGTCCGGTCGCATGCACAGCCCGACAACGAGAATCTCCGAACGTGACGGCGCCGCGATGATCGCTTGTTCGATCATGCCGGGCACACCGACTGCGTCGAAGATCGTCGTGGCGCCACGTCCACCTGCCGCGCGCCATTCGGCAACCGGCTCCGCGACCGAAGGATCAACAACGATATGTGCGCCTAGGGTCAATGCATGTGCCCGACGGGTCGGAGAGAAATCCGATGCGACGATCAGCGGCACGCCGCGCAATCGCAGCGCGGCGATCACGGCGAGCCCGACCGGGCCACAGCCGAGGACCACGGCGGACCTGTGCCGTACGCAAGCCGATCGGTCAACGGCATGGAGCCCCACCGCAACCGGTTCGGTCAGCGCCGCCAGCTTCGGATCGACGCCGCGGGGAATCGGAAGCACGCCGTCGGCGTGCACGAGCAGGCGCTGAGCGAACGCTCCGGGCAGGTCATTCGAATAGCCGAGGGCAACGACTCGGCCCGCCCGCCGGGCGACGGGATGGGCGACGACGGGCGTATCGGGTCGGAGGCCGGTGACTCCCGCTCCCACCTCGACGATGCGGCCTGAGAACTCGTGCCCGAGCACCACGTCGGCGTCGGGGTCGAAGTCGAAAAGACTGAACCCGGTCGCCCGTGCGGCCTCGACGAAATCGTGGGCGTACCTCCGAGTGTGGAGATCGGTTCCGCAGATCCCGCACGCAATCGTCTCGAGGAGCACGTGGCCGGGAAGAACCGGAAGCTCCCCGATGTCGTCGACCTCGATCGCCCCGTGTCGGAGGATGGCGGCTTTCATACCGCCGACGGTACCTGCGGGGGTGTCCCCAGCCCGAATCTGCGCCGTAGATCAGGACGTTCGGGCGGCGAAGTCCACCACATCAGTTGCGAGCAGCAGCGCATCACCTTGTGGCAGCGCGTACTCACGAATGCTGGCCTTCTCCGAGTCGTAGGCAGTGAGCGGTTCGTAGTGCGGTCCGTCAGCGTCACAAAATGGGGCGAGAGGCGCAATCGTCGCAGTGACCGCCGGCATGTGGAATGTGGTGAGCGTGGTCCGCTGATGGCGGGGATCCGCAGACGCCACGACACGGTGGCGCGTGGCCGGCCAGTGGTCGTTCGTCCACCGGCTCATCAGCTTTCCCATGTTGATCACAAAGGCCTCGTCACGGACGGGAACGGGAATCCACTCCCCGGGTGTATCGAGGCGGCTCACCTGCAGACCTTCGTAGTCGCCTCGCTGATGCAGCAGCGTGAGCGTGTTCCCATCGGCGTGCTCATGGAAGAGCAACTCCGGATGTTCGCCCACCGTCCGAGTACCGACGACCGAGGGATAGTGGTTCACGGCGAAGAGCGAAGAGTTGGGCTCGATGTCGCCGTCGAATCCGTCGACCCCAAGCCCCAGAGCGAGCGCGAACAGCCTCATCATCGCGGCACCGAGCATCTGGGTGTGGTTGAAGAGGGAGCGACAGGCGGCCTCGAAGCCAACCGGCTGCGTCGGCCACACGTTCGGGTAGAAGAAGTCGGCGAACTCGGGGGCGATCCCGGCAGCGACGGCCGATGCAGGATCGTCGAAGCGAGCGGCCAGGAACCGCTCGAGTCGAACCGCACCCGATCCGTCCGGGCGCAGGTGCACACCACGGTAGGGGTGCGGACTCCCGAAGTGAGCCTTTGTCGCCGGGTCGAGCTTCGACAAGGCCCGGGCAGCTGCGTACACATCGTCGAGAACGGGAGTCGGAACCCCGTGGCCCACCACTTGGAAGAACCCGACTCGGGTGGCCGCAACCTCGATCTCGCGCGCCGCGGCGGTTCCATCGTCCCCGGCAAGGAACGGCCCGACATCGATGACGGGAATCTGGTGCGGCATCGAGTCAGCCTCCGAGAAGCCGGGCGTCCCGGCAACTCACGGCTTGTCGAAAAGGGTGGATTGCGGGGTGGCGTGGGTCGGGTCGACCCCGTCGAAGAGACTCGACACCGACTCACCGTCGTGAATGCGCTGGATCGCCTGGGCGAACAGTTGCGACACCGAGCGAACCCGAAGCTCGGGCCAGCCGGCCGGCTTCGGAACCGTGTCGGTCGTGACCACCTCGCTGATCATCGGGTGGCCGCGGAGCCGGCCCACCGCGTTGCCGGCGAAGAGGCCGTGGGTGCAGGCGACGGCGGCCTCGCGGCAGCCGAAGTCTTTGAGGCGATCCAACAGTTCGATGATCGATCCACCCGTCGCGATCTCATCGTCGAGGATGATCGCCTTGCGATCGGTGACGTCACCGACGATCGAATCGATCACCACACGATCGTCGGCGAGACGCTGCTTCGAGCCAGCTGCGACGGGGAGACCGAGCAGCCGGGAGAACTGGGTGGCCGTCTTCGCGTTGCCCAGGTCGGGTGACACCACAACGGTGTCGCTGAGATCACGGTCGCGGAAGTGTTCGGCGAGAACCCCGATGGCCGTGAGGTGATCGACAGGCACACTGAAGAACCCGTGCACCTGCGGCGCGTGCAGCGCCATGGTCAGCACGCGGTCGACACCGGCGGCCACCAACATGTCGGCGACGAGGCGGCCACCGAGAGAGATGCGCGACGCGTCCTTCTTGTCGGACCTCGCATAGGCGAAGTGCGGCATCACCGCAGTGATCTGGCGAGCCGACGCACCGCGGGCGGCGTCGATCATCAACAGGAGCTCCATCAGGTGCTCCTGGGTCGGGGGAACCAGCGGCTGGACGATGTACACGTCGCGCTGGCGGCAGTTCGCCAGCAGCTGCGCCTGCAGGCAGTCGTTGCTGAACCGCTTGATCTCCGATGGGGACAGAGCGATGTCCAGGCCGTCGCAGATCCGCTCCGCCAGAACGCGGTGCGCGTTCCCTGAGAACACAACGATTTCACGCATGGGCGCTCCCTTCCGGCTGGCTGAGAAGCCTGAGCCTAGGCAACGTCCGGGCGGCGCGACCTCCGATACCAGGAAAAAGAACAGCGTTCACCTGCAGCCAGGTCCAACCCGCTGGTCGGGCGGTCCGCCACCCCGACCGGGAGGGGCCGCGCCTTCCTTCGCCCGCGTTCGTGACCCGGGAACAGGGCGTGCTCGGCCTCGTCGCGCTTCATCGGGCGAACGAGACCGTCGATCCGGTCTCGCCGCTCTCGTAGGCCCCGAGAACGAGACGGACCGCCTCGACGCCGTCGGCCCCGCTGCAGATCACTTGGCGCTCACCGCGGATCGCCGCGAGGAAATTCGCCACGTGCGTGGTGTGGGCGACCGGCGCATTGAGGGCGTAGGTCGTGACGTCGGTGACGCCGCCCCGCGGTGAACCGGGTGAGCGGAAGCGGTGGATGAGCGTGTTCGCGCCGGTGCGGCTGTCGCACTCGAGTGACCCCTGCGTCCCGAAGATCCAGAAGCCCTCGTGGTAACCGGTGGCGGTCCACGCCGTCTCGATGGTGCCGAGGGCGCCGGAGGTGAACGCCAGCGAGGCGTGGGCGGTGTCTTCGACCTCGATGTCGTATTGGAGCCGGGCGATGCGGGCGAAGACGTTGTCGACGTCGCCGCCGAAGTAGCGCGCCAGGTCAAACAAGTGACAGCCGTTGTCGAGCAGCGTGCCGCCACCCGAGTGGGCCTTGGAGCCGAATACCCCACGGACGCCGCCGCCGCCCCAATCGTGCGCCTGCCGGAACCGGATCGCGGTGATCGCTCCGAGGTCACCGGCATCGATCATCGCCTTCGCCCGCGAGGCCGATGCCCATGAACGAAGGTGATGGCCGACCTGGAAGATGACGCTGGCAGCCTTGGCGGCGGCACCCATTTCCTCTCCCTGGGCGAGGTCGAGCGACACCGGCTTCTCGCACAGCACGTGCTTCCCGGCGGCGACCGCAGCCATGGTGATCGGATGGTGCGTCGAGTTCGGCGTGCAGATCGACAGCGCATCGAAGTGCGCGCCTGCCAGAAGATCGTGATAGTCCGTGTACGTATCATCGACCTCCCACTCGCGCCGACGCAACGCGAGCATGTCGTTGCTGATGTCGCAGATTGCCACGACGTGAGCCCCGGCGGCCTTGTAGCCGATGACGTGGGCTCGGGCGATGTCGCCGCTTCCGACGACGGCGATACGAAGAGGAGCAGCCGACATCAGCCGACGCTCGACGAGCCGAGGCGAGCACGTTCGGACGCCTCTTCGGACGCGCCGGGAACCCACTCGAGCGCGGGCGAGTTCGGTGCGTCGTTCGTCGGGACGGTGATGCGTCGAGCCGCCCAGTGACACGAGTTGTTGATCACCCGGAGCACATGCTCGTTGCGGTACGTCGGGTATTCCTCATGCCCGGGCCGGAAGTAGACGACTTTGCCGTGGCCGCGCTGCCACGTGGCACAGCTTCGGAACACCTCGCCGCCTTGGAACCAGCTCACCATCAGGAGATGTTCCGGGGTCGGAACGTCGAATCGCTCGCCGTACATCTCCTCGGCGGCCAGTTCGAAGTACGGCGGGATGCCCTCCATCACCGGGTGCGACGGCTCGAGGTTCCAGAGGCGCTCCTTCTCGTCGGCCTCGCGCCACAGCAGCGAGCAGTTCGTCCCCATGAGCTTGCGGAAGATCTTGGAGTAGTGGCCGGAGTGCAGCACGATCAGTCCCATGCCGCTCAGCACCTGATGGTGGACCTTGTCGACGATGGCGTCGTCGACCCGGTGATGGCCCTTGTGTCCCCACCAGATCATCACGTCGGTGGAGGCCAGCACCTCGTCGGTCAGACCGTGGCTCGGTTCGGCCAGGGTCGCGGTGCGGATGTGCAGCCGGGTGTCGCTGCCGAGGCCTTCGGCCAGGGCGCCATGGATCCCGGTCGGGTACACCGCACCGATCGCCGGCTCCTCCACTTCATGGAGGTATTCGTTCCAAATGGTGACATTCACGGTGCGCATCGGCCGTCGATGCTACGCGGCCCTTCTGTGTCACCCCGCCCATTTCTGGGTCGGCATTCGTGCACTGGGTCGGAATTCGTGCACTGGTGCACTCGCGCCGACCCAGTGCACACCAGCCGACCCAGGACCGTCAGGATCTCGTGCACTGGGTCGGGATCCGTGCGCTGGGTCGGGATCCGTGCACTGGCGCACTCGCGCCGACCCAGTGCACACCAGCCGACCCAGGACGGTCAGGATCTCGTGCACTGGGTCGGGATTCGTGCACTGGTGCACTCGCGCCGACCCAGTGCACACCAGCCGACCCAGGACGGTCAGCGCGCCTGCGTCTTGTGCCACTCCCCCACGGTCCGCTCCACGTCGATCAGCGTCGTCGTCGACGGAGGGCCGGCGGTGGCGACGCGGTTCACGTGGGCAATACGTCCGTTGAGTTCGTCGATCCGTCGACGGAGGTCCGCCTCGTCGTCGACGGCCGACAGCGATGCCAACAGGTCGCGTTTGGCCTGACGGATGGCAAGTGCCGGTGGAAGCTCAAGCTCCACCTGCTCGCGGCGCAGCTTCTCCTTGATCCACCAGTCCTCGTCGTCGAACTCGTCGATCCCCTGAAGTGGCCGCCCCTGGCCGGCCAGCTCGTCGAACGACCCGGACTCGCGAGCCAGGCGGATCTGCCGGTCGACGTGTGACTCTCGCCGGGGCCCGAACGGATTGTGGGCGCTCATGTTTCGCTCGTTCGCCGCGACACCTCTTCAGTATGGCCGACCCTGTTCGCAAAAGAAGCGGGACGGCAATTACCCTTTTCGGCGACGCCGCGCCGACACAGGCGTTCGGGTGAGGAAGCGTGGAGCCAGATGCCGCACGACATGGTCATTCGCGGAGGGTCGATCATCGACGGGACCGGAGCGCCGGCATTCGTTGGCGACGTCGGCATCGACGATGGACGCATCAGCGCCGTCGGCGGCACCCTGAGCGGCACGAGGGTCATCGACGCAGGAGGTGCGATCGTGACCCCCGGGTGGGTCGATGTGCACACCCACTTCGATGGTCAGGCCACCTGGGACGATGAGCTGGATCCGTCGTTCTCGAACGGCGTCACCACCCTCGTCATGGGCAACTGCGGCGTCGGCTTCGCCCCGTGCCCGCCCGGAGGCGAGCAGACCCTGATCGAGCTGATGGAGGGGGTAGAGGACATCCCCGGAACGGCTCTCTCCGAGGGCGTGCCGTGGGGCGCGTGGTCGAGTTTTCCCGAGTACCTCGACTTCCTCGCCGGTCGGTCGTTCGCCATGGACATCGGCGCCCAGCTCGCCCACGGCGCTCTCCGTTACGCGGTGATGGGTGAACGCGGGGTGCGCAACGAAGATGCGACGGACGACGACATCGCCGCCATGCGCCGACTCGTGAGCGAGGCGGCTGCGGCAGGTGCGCTCGGCTTCTCCACCTCGCGCACCATCTTCCATCGCTCCATCGACGGCACCGCAGTGCCGGGAACCTACGCCACCGCGACTGAGCTGTCCGAGCTCGTGCAGGGAATGGCCGACGGGGGCGGCGGGGTGTTCGAGGCGATCACGTCATCGTCGATCGGGGCCATGGCTGCGCTCGGCGGCGAGCGGTTCTCCCAGGAGGAGGAGCTCGGGCTACTCGCGGCGATCTCGCACCGCACCGGTTTGAACGTCACGTTCACAACCACGCAGAACCGCGATTACCCCGATGCATGGCGCGACGTGCTGGCCTTCGCCGCCCAACAGAACGCGAGCGGCGCGCATCTCTATCCGCAGGTCGCGTCCCGGCCGATCGGTCTGCTGTCGAACCTCGGTGGCTATCACCCGTTCATGCGCCGTCGCTCGTACCTCGCCATCGCCCATCTTCCGCTCCCCGAGCGGGCCGCGGCGATGCGTGAGCCGGGTTTGCGGGCCGAGATCCTCGGCGACGTCGACATCGCGCCCCACAACGAGGGTTCGATGGAGAACCTTTACCAGGGGCTCCAGATGGCAATCCCGATGATGTTCGCCGTCGACGACGTCGTCGATTACGAGCCAACTCCGGAGAGCACGTTCGCCGCGAGAGCGGCGGCTCTCGGGGTGTCACCGGAGGAACGCATCTACGACTTCCTGTGCGCGGGTGACGGAACGAACGTCGCATCCCTCATGGGCGCCGGATACGTGAACGGCAACCTCGACGCGATGCGCGAGATGCTCGTCGACGCCAACACCGTGACCGGCCTCGCCGATGCCGGCGCCCAC
>JANMYF010000452.1:0-14939 GCA_031381685.1 Acidimicrobiia bacterium | reverse complement strand
GACGTCGACCCGTTGACCGAGCAGACCTTGCGGCCATTCACGTCGTCGATTCCGCGGATCGTCCCGCTGTCAATGAGCTCTCGACGGGTGAGGACGTCCTGGCCGGCGATGTAGTACGGCCCGGCGAAGTCGACCAGCTGCTTGCGTGCATCGGTGATGGTGTAGGTGGAGATGACGAGGTCCGCGGCGCCGCTCTGGAGCATCGTCTCCCGGTCCTTCGACAGCGCTTCGACGAAGCGAATGCGCGTGGACGGGTCCTCGCCCGGAAGAAGCCGCGCGGCGATGCTCTTCGCGATCTCGATGTCGAATCCGCTGAGCTCGCCGGTCTTTGGGTCTTCGAGTCCGAAGAGCGGGACGTCTTCCTTCACGCCGACCGTGATGAATCTGTTGGCCCGGATCGCGTCGAGGCGAGTCACCCGTTCGACCGGTGTCGGCACCGGCAGGGCGAGGGTGTTCGTCGACGGCTTCGCGGAACTCGAGCACGATCCGAGCACGGAAGCGGCCACGCCGATCGCGACCCCAAGAAGGATCCCTCGGCGAGTGCGCATTCGGTTCACCGTCGGCGGGCGATGCATCGGAGATCCGGCGGCGAGCGCCGGGGCTACAGGATCTTCGAGAGGAAGTCGCGGGCGCGATCGCTCTTCGGGTTGTCGAAGAACTCGCTCGGGGTGGCGATCTCGACGAGGCGCCCGTCGTCCATGAACACGACCCGCTTGGCCGCGGATCGGGCGAAGCCCATTTCGTGGGTGACCACGACCATCGTCATCCCCTGCGACGCCAGCTCGAGCATGACGTCGAGGACTTCGTTCACCATCTCCGGGTCGAGCGCGCTAGTCGGTTCGTCGAACAGCATGACCTTCGGGTCCATGGCGAGGGCGCGTGCGATGGCGGCCCGCTGCTGCTGTCCGCCGGAGAGTTCCGCCGGATGACGGTTTGCCTTGTCACCGATGCCGACTCGTTCGAGAAGGCCCATCGCCTTCACTCGTGCAGAGGCCTTGTCCATGCCGCGGACCTTCACGGGTCCGAGCATCACGTTCTCCACGATCGTCTTGTGTGCGAACAGGTTGAAGGACTGGAACACCATGCCGACGTCGGCGCGCAGCTTGGCGAGCTCCTTGCCCTCTTCGGGCAGCGTCGCACCGTCGATGGTGATCGAGCCATTCTGGAATCGCTCCAGGCGGTTGATGCAACGGCACAGCGTGGACTTGCCTGATCCGGACGGTCCGATCACGACGACGACTTCACCGCGGGCGACCTCGAGGTTGATGTCCTTGAGAACATGGTGGTCACCGAACCACTTGTCGAGCTTTTCGACGACGATGAGCGGTGAGCTGGCGGTGTCGGTCATCGGGTTCCTTGGTACGGAGGGGTCATCGGGAGCTTCGCGCCTGGCGGCTCTGCAGTCGGTTCGCCGATGACGTGAGGATCGCCACGACGGTGATGTACATGAAGCCGGCGACGACGAAGGACTGGAGGAAGTTGCTGCCGAACTCGCCGACGATCTTCGCTCGTGAGAGCAGCTCGCTGTACGTCACGAACACGCCGAGCGATGTGTCCTTCAGCAGCGAAGCCGACTGCGTGAAGATGTTGGGAAGGGCTCGGCGCAGCGCCTGGGGGAGGATCACGAGGCGCATAGCGCGCGTCTCGGTCAGGCCGATGGCGAGCGCCGCCTCGGTCTGGCCCTTGGGAAGGCTGCGGATGCCCGACCGGATGACCTCGGCGAACACGGTCGAGTAGTAGAAGGTGAGCCCGCTGACAACAGCGACGAAGGCATAGGTCCCCAGTGTCCATCCGCGAAAGCCCGGCGTCTTCGGCAGTTGGAAGAACGCGAACTTGATGAGCAGGACGAGCGCGCAGGCACGGAAGATCTCCGTGAAAAGCGTGGCCGGGATACGCTTGCGTTTCGGGGAGCTCGCTCGCCACATGGCGAGAACGACACCGAGCGTGAGCGCGAACACGAGTGCGACGCCGGCGGCTTTGAGGGTCTGACCGAGGCCGAGGAGCAGGTACCGCCAGATCGCCCATTGGCGGAACGGACGCCACAGCTCCGGGGCGAACTGTCCCTTCACCTGGAACCGGCGGATGATCCATGCCAAGGCCGCAAGCACCAGGGCAGTGGCAACGCCGGTGCCGATCAGCGCCCGCCGTCGGCCGCGAGGGCCGAGTTCTTCGGTGATCTGGAGTTCGCCGGGTCTCGACGGTTTCACGTCGAGCAACCAGGAGGAGAGAGACGTCATGGGCAATCCCTAGCGCTTGATCGCGACACGGTGGTCGAGCCAGCCGGCAAGCGCTGCGGTCGTGAAGCCGAGCACCATGAACACCAGGAACGAGAACACGAAGAACGGATACTGCTTCGCCGTCTCATCGGAGAGATCGGAGCCGGCTTTGACGACTTCCGCGACTCCGATGATCCCAGCAACGGCGACGTTGCGGTAGTTCGCGTTCAGGAGAACGGCCAGGGGGCCGATGCTCGAACGCAATGCCTGAGGAAGGATCACGTGCCTGAGTGTCTGGCCGAACGTGAGCCCGATCGCACGGGCTGCTTCCGCTTGGCCGTTCGACACCGAGTTGAATCCCGAGCGAAGCGCCTCGGACATGTAGCCGCCGAGGTAGAGCCCGACGGCGACGAGCGCGCACTGGAAATTGGTGAGCAGCGCGCCGAGCTTCGGTCCGCCGTAGTAGGCCAGGAAGACGAGGAAGATCAGCGGTGAGTTCACCATCGTGCTGACGTAGACGGCGCCGACGATGCGAAGCGGTCTCACCGGGCTCACCCGGAACACGGCGATCACGGTGCCGATGACGAGGCCCATGAGGAAGCCTCCGATGGTCAACTGGAGGGTTACTCCGAGCCCTCGGAGCAGGCGTGGCAGGTTGTCGAGGACGATCTGCAAGGAGGGTCTCTTCCGAAAGCAGGGTGAATCGGCGTGACTCTGGTCGATCGGGGGAGATCAACCGAAAAAGCATGGCGAGGGCCGTGGTTGCCCACGGCCCTCGTCGCTGCGATGTCTCAGTACCGCTCGACCTTCGGCGGCTCCGGGGTCTTGATGCCGCCGGTGCCGACGGTCGACTCGACCGCCTTCTTCCACGAGCCGTCCTTGAACGACTTCTCGATGATGTCGTTGAGGTAGTTGCGGAATGCTGTGTCGCCCTTCTTCAGGCCAACGCCGTACTTCTCGACGGAGAACTGCTTGCCGACGAGAGAAAACGCCGGGAACTTCTCGGCGAAGCCCGCGAGGAGGGTGTCGTCGGTCGAGACCGCGTCGACACGGCCGTCCTTCAAGGCCTCGACGCAGTTGGCCGTGGTCGGCAGGTCGAGAATCGAAGCGCGTGGCGCTGCTGCCCTGATGTTGCCGATCGACGTCGAACCCGTCTGCGCGCATACCTTACGGCCGTTGAGGTCGGCTGCCGTCTTGATGCTGTCGGCCTCGATCTTGTAGATGAGGAGGTCCTGTCCGGCGATGTAGTACGGACCGGCGAAATCGACCTGCTGCTTGCGGGCGTCGGTGATGGAGAACGTCGACAGGATGATGTCGACCTTGGCGTCGGTGATGAACGGGATGCGGTTGGCCGAGATCGCCTCGACCCACTCGACGTTTCCTTTGTCGGTGCCGAAGATCTCCTTGGCGATGATCTTGCCGATCTCGACGTCGAAGCCCTGCACGTCGCCGCTGACGGGGTTCTTCAGACCGATGAGGGGAACGTCCCACTTGGTGCCGATGACGATCTTGCCCCGCTTCTTGATGGCCTCAAGAGTCGCGCCGCCGCTCGCGGTCGCCGGTGCGGCCGGCGCTGCCGTGGTGGCGGGCGCCGCTGTCGTGGCCGGGGCCGCGGTGGTCGCCACAGTCTTCTTGACCGTCGTCTTCTTGACCACAGTCTTCTTCTTCTTGGTCGTCGCCGCGGTTGCGGGAGCGATGGTGCCCACGATGGCGGTCAGGGCGACCACCGACGCGAGAAGGGTGCGAGCTCGCATTGCGTTTCCTCCAGAGGTGTTGTCCCGTTGACCGACGTGGTGCCGCGGGTTGATGCGGTGCGCGTCGGTGACCTCGGTCACCACTGCGCGACACGAGTCATCCACAACATGAACGGGAAGTGAAGACCGCGAGGACGAAGTTGCCTCACGCTTGTCCGGTCCTTAGCCCGCCCTTAGCGCAACTCGGGTTGAGCACGCCCGGCGGCGGCCGGCGCGCTCAGAAGCCGTGCCCGGTACGCTCGAGCGGCAGTGGCCAGCCTCGTCATCATCGAAGATGACCTCCGGGTCCGTACTGCGCTCACGAAAGCGCTCGAGCAACGCGGCCACGTCGTCATGCAGGCCGAGTCGGCGATGTCTGGGCTGCAGCTCGTGGTTGCCCACAAGCCCGAAGTGATCGTGCTCGACCTCGGCCTGCCCGATCTCGACGGCACGGAGTTGCTGCGAATGCTGCGTCCGGTCACCGACGCTGTGGTCATCGTCGCCACCGCCCGCGTCTCGGAGGACGAGATCGTGCGCACACTCGATGCCGGCGCAGACGACTACGTGACGAAGCCGTTCTCGCCGGATCAGCTCGACGCCCGGATCCGGGCAGCCCTGCGCCGCCTGGGCGGTGCCGCCGAGCGAACGCTGGACGTCGTGGTCGGTGGCCTCCGGATCAATGCCCGAACCCGGGAGGCATCTCTCGACGGCCGGCCTCTCGAGCTGGCCCGGAAGGAGTTCGACCTCCTTCACTACCTCGCTCGGCACGAGGGGCAGGTCATCTCGAAGAAGGTGCTGCTGGCCGAGGTGTGGCACCAGCCGTTCTTCACGACCGACAAGACGGTCGATGTGCACGTTTCGTGGTTGCGGCGCAAGCTCGGTGAAACCGCGGATCGCCCGCGCTACCTGCATTCGGTGCGCGGCGTCGGCATTCGAGTCGTCACGCCACCAGACCGCTGACGGCGCACCTGCCGCTTGAGTTCCCGTGCGCCGCTCGCTGTTCATTCGTTCGCTGCTCGTCAGCATCATCATCGTCTCGGTCTTCGTCCTACCGTTGGCGATTCTGATTGCGCGGACCGCCGACGAGCGGGCGATCACCCAGGGCCGCTCCGACGCGTTGGCCCTATCACCGATTCTGTCGCTGGCCGGCGACCCGCGGGTGACTGGCGCGATCGTCACCGTCGGCCAACGCGCTCGGCCTCGCGAGGTGAGCGTCGTGTTCCCCGATGGATCGGTGCTCGGTCTCGGGGCGGTGCTCGATCGGGATCCGATCGCCGATCCTTCGTCGCTCGAGCGGGCTCGTTCGGGTGGTGCTTTCGTCCATCGCATGCCAGGAGGCAAGGTCGTCTATCAGCCGGTCCTGCGCTCGAACGGCTCGATCGCCGTCATCCGCGTGTTCCTGCCGGCTTCCCTGCTCGAGCGCGGCGTTCATCGTGCGTGGGCGATGCTCGGCTTGCTGGGCTTCGGTCTGATCGCGTTCGCCGTCTTCCTCAACGACCGTCTCGGGCGATCCGTGGTTCGCAGCGTCGACCGGCTGGCAGACGTCGCCAACCGTCTCCGGAGCGGTGACGTCGACGCTCGGGCGGAACCAGCCGGGCCGCCGGAGGTCCGCGCCGTAGGGACGGCGCTGAATCGGCTCGCCGAGCGGATCGACGAGCTCCTGGGGACCGAGCGGGCCGCGCTCGCTGACCTGCAGCACCAGTTGCGCACGCCGGTGACGGCGCTGCGAGCCGAGCTGGCCACCGTCGATGATCGGCAGGGCCTGCTTCGCATCGAGCTCGGGCTCGAAGAATTGACGAGCACGCTCGACCGCATCATCCGGGAGGCAGCGAGGCCGACGCGCCACGGCATCGGCATCTCGACCGACCTCGCCGCGGTCGTTCGTATGCGCACATCCTTCTGGCTGGTTCTCGCCGAGGATGAGCACCGGCCCTTCGTCGTCGACGTTCCGGACGAACCCGTCCCGGTAGCGATGGTGACGACGGACGTCACGACGATCGTCGATGTCCTCGTCGACAACGTCTTCTCCCACACCGCCGAGGGGATCGGACTCTCGGTCCGGGTCCTTGGCAGCGGACCACGTGTTGCCCTGGTCGTCGAGGACGACGGACCGGGCTTTCCTCACGGATTCGACCAGCGGCGAGGCGACAGCACGGCCGGGTCGACCGGGCTCGGCCTCGACATCGCCCGGCGGCTCACGGAGTCATCCGGTGGGCGCTTCACCACGGTGACGAAGTCCGGCGGAGGAGCACGGGTCCGCATCGAGCTGCCGAGAGCGGGGGCGGACCCTTCGCTCGGTGCACCGGTCGGCTGACTGCGGTCCGGTCACCACGGCCGCCCCTGAAGTCGGCCAGGCTTGGACACCATGGCTGCCGAATCAGACGAGATGCTCATCGCCTACACGGACGGGGCCTGCGCCGGGAACCCCGGTCCCGGCGGCTGGGCCTGGGCGATCGACGGTGGCGCGTCGGCGAGTGGAGGTGAAGCGGTGTCGACCAATCAGCGCATGGAGGTCAACGCCGTGCTCGAAGCACTCCGCACGTTGCTGCCGCAGACCACCGGGATCGTTCGCATCGTCAGCGACTCGACCTATGTCGTCAACTGCTTCAAGCAGCGATGGTGGGCGAACTGGGAGCGCAACGGATGGAAGAACTCGCAGAAGCAACCGGTGGCCAATCAGGATCTCTGGAAGCCCCTGGTCGAGATCGTGAAACCCGACATTTCGCGGATCGAGTTCGTCTGGGTCAAGGGGCACAGCGGGAATCGCATGAACGACCTCGTCGATCGCCTCGCCGTCGCGGCGTGCAGGATGATCGCCGCCGACGCCCTTCTTCCGAGCGGTCTCTCGGTGGTCACCGGCGCGGCCGACGACGCGGCTGACGCGGAGACGCCCGCTCAGCACTCCTTGTTCTGAGGGCGGTCCAGATGCCGACTCACCGGCAGCCGGTCGCACAGCAGGCTGACGGAGTCGTCGCGTAGCTCGACGAGGAGTTCCAGGTAGAGCGGACGGGGGATGGGGCGCGCGCCCATCGATGCCAGGTGGTCGGTCACGAGCTGCACGTCGATGAGTCCCGCGCCGCCTTCATGCAGCCGTGCGCCGAGCTCGACGAGCGCAACCTTGGATGCGTCGGTGACACGGTGGAACATCGACTCACCGATGAACATGCCGCCGACGAGCACGCCGTAGCAGCCGCCGACGAGTCGCTCGCCGTCCCAGATCTCCACACTGTGCGTCCAGCCCATGTCATGCAGCTCCGTGTAGGCCGCTCGCATCTTCGGCGTGATCCACGTTCCCTCTCGTTGACGGACCGAGCACGCATCGATCACGTCGCCGAACGCCGCATCGACGGTCGCCGTCCAACCGCTTCGACGCATCGTCTGGCGGAGGGTTTTGCTCATGGAGATGTCGTCGAGGGGAAGCACCCCTCGCGGGTTCGGCGAGAACCACGGGAGGTTGCGCTTGCCGTGCGGCCACGGGAACGCCCCATGGCGATAGGCGTGCACGAGCGTCGATGGAGCGAGGTCGGCACCGATGGCGACGAGCCCGTCGTCGTCGGCCGTGCGAGGGTCGGGAAAGTCCCAGATGCACGGTCCGGGATCAACCGGACCTACGCTGCGGCGATTCGGCATCGTCGACGTCACTGCCACCATCGAATCACACCGACGGGTCAACTCCCGCCTCGAGTCGAGCTCGTTGGCCGGGTCGGGCGGTCACGCCGTGCGGAAGTAGGTCGGGTTGCCCAGTTCCCGGGTCGTTTCGCCTCTATGCGCCGACCTCGGGGGCATGAGACACTCTGGGATGGGCCATCGGCGGCATCGAGTTCCTGTTCCCGCGCGGCGCTGGTGGGTGGTCGTGGTGGCCGTCGCTGCGGGCGGGGGGCTGCTCCCGTCGGGTGCGTCGTCGGCTCAGACCGCGCCGGATGACCGGGTCTACCGATCGGTCGCCGAGGTCGTTTCCTGGGGGCGGGTCGATCCGCGTGTGGCCGAGGCGGTGGCCGCCGGGGGCGGGGTCCGGGCGATCGTCGTGCAGCGCGCTCCATCGACCGTGGGCTACGCCGCGTCCGCCGCAGGAGGAGGTGAAGCTGGCGTAACGCTGGCCCGATCGTTTGCCCCGGCGAAAGAGGAGATCGCCGGGATTGCCGGGGTCTCCGTGGTGAGCGAGCTCCCTTCGCTCAACGTCACTCCGGTCCGGATCGACTCGGCGGCATCGTTGATCGCGCTCGGCAACTCTGATGTCGTCGAAAAGGTGGTGCTCGACGAAGAGTTCCGGGCGACGGTGGCTCAGTCGTCCGTCGTGATCCGCTCGCCGGAGACGTGGGCTCGCGGATACGGCGGAGCGGGAACCTATGTAGGGGTCATCGACACCGGCGTGAACTACACCACACCTGATCTCGCGTGCACCGCCCCCGGAGTTCCTGCCTCGTGTCCCGTAGCGATCGTTCCTCCGGACTTCAGCCGCAACGCCAACGGCACGCCCTACGATGACGGCAGCCTCGACAGCAGCGGTCACGGGACGAACGTGTCGTCGATCATTGCTCGCATCGCCCCCCAGACGAAGCTCGTGGTCGCCGACGTGTTCGGACCTTCCGGCTCGGCGTACGCGAGCGACATTGCTGCCGCAGTCCAGTACTTCATCAACCTCAAGTCATCCGGTGTGCCGATCCGTGCCGTGAACCTGAGTCTTGGCAGCACGGCGTTTGAGTCGGGGAGCTGTGCCGACATCACAGGGATGGGTGCCCTCCTTGCAGCCGGTATCCAACCGGTGGCGGCGGCTGGCAACTCCGCTTTCGCCGCAGGAAGCCCCGCGTTCCGACAGGGCCTTTCGAGCCCGGCATGTGTTCCGGGCGTGATCTCGGTCGGCGCAACCTACGACATGGCCGTCGGGGCAATCTCCTATCCCAACGCCTGCATCGACTACACGACGTCGCTCGACAAGATCCCCTGTTTCTCCCAGTCAGGTCCGAATCTCTCCGTGCTCGCCCCGGGTGCCGTAATCACTGCAGGCGGTTTGATTGTCGCCGGCACCTCCCAGGCCGCCCCCCATGTCACCGCAGCGGTCGCGATACTCGCGTCTGCGGTGCCGACAGCCTCTTCTTCCGCTCTGAATGCCGCGGTGCGAACGAGCCCGGTGCAGATCTTCGACCCGCGCGTCGGACTGACGTTTCCGCGACTCGATCTCCCGTCCGCCCTCGATGCGCTCCAAAGCGCGTCCGGAGCAACCACGCCCGACTCCTTCGATCGCGCACGGGTGATAGCCGGTGCGTTGGGCTCGACATCGGTTGCGGCCGGCCTCACATCGCAAGGCGGCGAGACCTCGCACGGGAACCGCAACGGGATCCGCTCGACGTGGTTCTCCTGGACCGCGCCCAGCACCGGCACGGCGACCTTCTCCAGCGTGGGCTCGACGTTCGATACTGCGCTCTCGGTGTACTCGGGAACGATGCTCGGCGCGCTTACGGAAGTCGCGGCGGACGACAACACGACCTCGACCGGCACTGCGGCAATGGTCGGCCCGATCGAAGTGGTTTCCGGGACCACTTATCGGATAGCGGTGAACTGTGGAACCGACCTTGCGTCATGCGGAACGGTCTCCCTTGCCTGGTCTGCGAGCACGTCCACGAGCGCGCCGGTGAACGATGCGCTCTCGTCAGCGGTGTTGCTTTCCGCTTCATCCGGTTCGACCGGCGGGGTGAACGCCTTCGCCACGAGCCAGGAGGGTGAACCCGGAGCCATTGCCGGAGCGCCTGCCTCGAAGTCGATCTGGTTCAAGATTCCCGGTCGCCCTCGGCAGCGCCTCTCGCTTTCGACGGACGGCTCGAACTTCGACACTGCGATCACCGTGCTCGCCGGCTCGGACGTTCGGCGTTTGTTCCCGCTCGGTGCTCACAACGACGTGGGACCAACCGCGAACGGGTTCGACTCCACAAGCCGGTTCGAGGCGGCTTCGCTGTCGGAGGGTGAGTCCTATTACGTGGCCGTCGACAGCCCCACCGCGCGAACCGGCTCGGTCGTACTCGCGTGGTCCTTCCTCTCCGGCGCGGCGCCGTCGGCGGGCGGGGGCCCCACCATTCCCCGAACCGGTGCTCCGCAAACGCCCGGATCGATCCCCTCCACAACCCGCCCCGCTGCGCCCGGCACACCTCCCGTCAGTATCGCGGTGCCCTGCCTTGAACGGATCCCTACCGGTCCGAGCTACGTAATCCTTGACAGCGCGCCGGGTGACTACATCGGTCAGGGTGCGTGCACCATCTATTCGATCCCCACCAGTTGGATTGCCTCCAACGGACCCGGTGTGATGTCGATCCTCGGGGCAGATGGCTCGATCTGGACCTTGGTGTTCGGTCCTGCCTCTGGACAGCCATTCGCCGTGGGCGTGTATCCGGACGCCCGAAATGACTCCGGTGGATCGAAGCCGGTCATGTTCGTTAGGGGAGCCGGCCGCGGGTGCTCTGAAGCGTTCGGGAGCTTCACCGTTACGACGGTGGTCTTCGATCAGGTCGCGAATGTCCGCGATCTCGATCTTTCGTTCGAACAACGATGTGAACAGGCAGGCGCTCCGCCGCTCCGCGGTGTGATCCGTATCCGGCCCTACTCGCTCCCGGCAGCGGGTGCCTGTTTTTCCGCCCTACCAATGACGGGACCAGTCTTCGTTATGGATTCGAGAGCGGTACCGAACGTCGACGCTTCCGCGTATTGCGAATCGACGATAGGAGACCCTTCGTGGAGTTTTTCTGCATCCGGCGGGCCAAGCGAGGTGACAATTCTGGCTACTAGAAACGAGTTTCCAAACTACATGAGTCTCGAACTTGCTACGGGAAGCCAAGCGAGTCTCGGAGTCGGAACCTTTCAAGCAAAAGGGTTTCCCGATAACGGCTCGAGCCCGGGACTTCGCGTCGGAGGCCACAATTTCTCCGAGTTCGCAGGGAATTTCACGATCAACTCGATCTCGTTCTCGGTCGATGGTCAGGTCACCGCAGTCGATGTCTCGTTTTTCCAGAATATGGGTTGGCTGAATCCTCCAAGAGTCGGTCGGGTTCGTTTCTGACGGTAGCGGCTAGGCCGGACAGGGTCTGCGTCTGGCTTCTCGACAGTGGCGTGATGCTGAAGCGTCGTTCGCAGAGGAACCAGATATGTGATTATTGAGGTGCGCGACTGCAGCGCTGACGAAACGACGAACGGTGCGGGTGCAAAGTTATCGTTCATTGCTGTAGCTGCTGAGGACGACGCCGTGTCGTTGGGGTATCGATCTCCAATGCCGACTCGTGCGGTGGGATTGCACCCCGGAGAAGCAAACATCAGCAATGATGAGTTCGACTCATGTCGCAGCAGCGTCGCCGATGAGCCGCCCGTCCTGGAGGCGCAACACTCGCGAACCGATCCGCGCCGCCTCGTCTTCATCGTGGGTGACGTAGAGCGCGGCTGTTCCGGTGGTGCGGATGACCCGGACGATCTCGTCGGCGATGCCGAGTTTGCGGTCAGCATCGAGGGCGGACAACGGCTCGTCGAGCAGGAGGAGTGACGGTGATGGCGCAAGTGCACGAGCCACAGCGACTCGCTGCTGCTCGCCACCGGAGAGCGTCTGCACGTTCCGCAGGGTCGAGTCGCCAAGGCCGACGAGGTCGAGCAGTTCGGCGACCCGCGCACGGCGTTCCGGCGCCTTCATTCCGCGTCGACGAAGCCCATAGGCGATGTTCTCTCCGACGTCGAGGTGGGGGAACAGGGCGAGGTCCTGGAAGACGAAGCCGATGTTGCGTTGATGTGGCGGGAGCGTCGTGGCGTCACGTCCGTCGAGGAGGAGGCTGCCCCCAGCGATCGGTTCGAGGCCGGCGATGGCCCGCAGAAGCGTGCTCTTCCCGCACCCACTCGGACCCATGACGACGACGAGCTCGGACTGTTCGACGTCGAGCGAGATGCGGTCGAGCACCATCCGTTCGCCGAAGCGGACGGTGACATCGCGAACGGACAGCGCGTTCACTGCAGTCGTCTGCTTCGTTCGGCCAGTCCCACGCACAACATCGTAAGTACACCGAGCACAAGGGCGAGAGCCGCGGCTTGCCCCTGCACGACCTGTCCAGGGCGGCCGGAGAGCCGGGCGATGGCGATAGGCATGGTCGGCGTCTGCGGGCGGGCAAGAAACGAGGATGCGCCGAACTCACCCAACGCCACCGTGAAGGCGAGTCCGATCGCCACCCCGATCGAGCGACGGGCTACGGCGAAGTCAATGGACCACCATGCCCGCCACGGCGAGGCCCCGAGCGTCTCTGCCGCGTCCGCAAGCGCAGGTGGCACCTCGGCGAGCGCAGGGAGGATCGTACGCACGACGAAGGGGAGGCACACGATCGCCTGGACGCACGGCAGCAGCAGTGCCGAGCGTCGCCACGCGAATGGTTCCGACGAGAACCCGAGGAGCACACCGAGCCCGAGGGCCACCGCCGACGTGGCGAGCGGCACGGTGCCCAGGGCGTGCATGACGCGCCGAGCAGCGAGAGAGCGCGAACGGGTTGCCGCAATCGCAACGACAACGCCGACCACGATGGCAATCGCGGCAGCAACGGACGCCGTGCGAAGGCTGACCACGAGGCTCGTGATCGGCGTATCGACGAGACCCGATCCGCGGGTCACCTTTGCGAGGGCCCGGAAGTTGTCGAACCCGAACGAGCCGTCTACCTGTCGGAGCGCGCGCCGGGTCAACGCAACGAGCGGAGTGAGGACGACCCCGGTCAACAACCCCGTGGCCGCGACCTGCGCGACGAGCGGCATGGGATCGCGGCGGCCACGGCCTCGGGTCGACGCGGCGGGTGGTTCGTGACGCAGCGTCCATACCAACACGGCTCCGACCACTGCGAACTGGAGCACGGCGAGGGCGGCGGCGCGGTCGAGTCGTAGGACCTGCAGTGCCTGGCGGTAGATCTCGACGTCGACGGTCGCGTAGCTGGGACCGCCGAGGAGCAAGACCGTCCCGAACGACGTGAGCGTCAGGGTTCCGACGATCGATGCGACAGCGAGAACGTTCGGTCGCAGCTGGCGGAACGTGATGGTCCGCCACGCCACGAACGGCGATGCGCCGAGCGTTCGGGCTGCCTCCCAGGGGGAGCTGTCCAGACCTTCGCTCGCTGTCGTCAGTACCCGGGTGGCCATGCCTACATTGAAGAAGGTATGTGCACAGATGATCGCGAACCAACCCTGACGCAGATCTCCGGGAAGGGTGGCCAGGAACGCCGTGCCGACCACGACCGTCGGCAGCGTGAACGGCGCGGCGGCGAACATCAGGGCGGCCCGGCGACCGCGGAAGCGGGAACGGCTCAGCACCGCCGAGAGCGGCAGGGCAAGCGTGAGCACCGTTGCCGTAGAGAGCGCCGCCTGCCACACGGTGAACCAGGCGATGCGACGAACTCGAGTGTTCGAGATGACGTCGCCGAGGGCCGACGCGCTCAATCCGTCGACGAGGAGACGAGCAAAGGGCCAGATGACGAAGAGTGCGACGAACGCAACGCTGGCGAGCTGCAACGCGCCGACGTGCGGGAGGGCGCGACGCGTCCGTGCCTCGGACGGCTGAGCGCGACGCCAGCTCACCGATCACCGAAGACGGCGGTATCGACAGCGTCGCCTCTCGTCCGGAGGTTCGGCGCCAGGCTCATGTCACCAGGTTCGTCCACTCGTCGATCCAGCGCTCACGGTTCGCGCCGACCTGTTCGGGTGGGAGTTCGGCGGCGTTGGCAGGGAAGAGAGCGAACGACGTGAACGCTTTGTCGATCCGGGCCTTGGTGTTGGACGGGAGGACGAACATGTTCAGCTGCATGTCCTCTTGCACGGCCGGGCTGACGAGGAAGTCGAGAAGCTGGCGGGCCTCGTCCTTTGCGTCGCCTTGCAGGATGCCGGCGAACTCGACTTGGCGGTAGCACGTGTCCTCGATGACTCCGGTGGGCGCCTCGGTCGCCGCCGGGTCGGGTCCGAAGAGGACCGCCGCAGCGGGCGATGTCGCGTAGGACACGACGAGCGGACGGTCGCCTTTGCCGCCACCAGCGCTGAACCACGTTTCGTACGCCTCCGTCCACCCACTCGTGACCTTCACGTCATTGGCCTTCAGGCTCTTCCAGTAGTCCTGCCATCCGCCCGGCTGCTTGTCACCGAAACGGTCCACGGTGGCCAGGAGGAAGGCGAGACCGGGCGATGACGTGGACGGGCTCTGCACGACCAGCATTCCCTTGTACTCCGGGTCGGTCAGATCCTCGAGCTTCCTCGGTGGTTCGACCCCGCGGCGTGCGAGCTCGGAGCGGTCGTAGTTGACGCACACGTCGCCCCGGTCCACCGGAGTGACTTCGTTCTTCGGGACGAGCGCCCGCAGGGCCGGATCGAGGTCGTCCGCCAGCTTGGATGTGTAGGGCTCGAAGATGCCCTCCGTGATCGCCCGGCTGAGGAACGTTGAATCGACGCCCCACAGCACGCCACTCTCCGGGCTGCCCTTGGTGAGAATTGCACTGTTGATGAGCTCGCCCGCATCGCCCTGTGTCACGACCTTCACCGGAATCCCGGTGCTCTTCGTGAATCCTTCGATCACCCCTTTGGAGAGAACGAACGAGTCGTAGGCGAGGAGCACGATCCCACGCGGCTTCTCCCGCTTGGCGGCGTCGTTCGACGAGCAACCGGCGAAAAAAAGAGCACCTATCAGTGCGGCGGTGGCGGTTCTGCGTAGCTTCATGAGTGGTCTTCCAGGGCGTGCGGACGGACGATGGCGAGGCACCCTCCGGTGACGGCGATGGTCGCGGATGCGCTGAACAGGACGTTCGAGACGCCTCGTGTCGAGAAGGGTGAAAGGGATTCGTCCCGTAGGGGATAGGTGAGTCCCGTGGTCGTTACGCCAGTTGCCTCGCCTCCTATGGCAAGGAGTGTTACGAGCTCGCCGGGTCGACCGTGGATCGCGACCGTGCGGGTGGGGTGGACGATCTGGACGCAGGCGCTGCCGAACCAGGCCAGCAGTTCTGCGGGGGCG
>JANMYF010000449.1:0-2941 GCA_031381685.1 Acidimicrobiia bacterium | reverse complement strand
CCGAGGAGGTCGAACTCGACGAGCGGTCGTCCGGTCGCGTCGATGCTGATGGATCCCCTACCGCGGTTGTCGAGGACGCCGATGAGGAGCCCACCGAGCATCCGCAGTTCGTCGGTGGTGCCGAGCCGATTGAGCGCGAGCAGCTGGAGACCACCTGCGGTGTGACCGAGCGCGCACGTTGTGGGCGTGTCGGCGAGAGCGGGTTGGCGGAGGTGAAGCGTGACGCCGACGGCCGCGTGATCGGCGAGATTGCGCCCGATGCCCGGCCGCGTGAGTCCGCTGCGCAGCAGCAGGGCGGGGGAGTGGATCGCACCCGCACAGATGACGGTGAGGGGAGCGCTGATCGTCCGGGGACCATTCGCGGTCTCGGCCCGGACCCCGCGGACTGCCCCGGTGGACGCTCCCGTGAGTTCGATCACGTCCGTGTCGGCCAGCACGGCGAGGTTCGGCCGGTGCCGGGCTGCGCCGAGGTGGGCGACGTCCGTCGATGCCCGGAGGAGCTTCCCGTCGGTGTCGAGGCGGGCGTGGAGCGGCGCGGCGCCGATGCCCGGTTGGTCGACCCTGGCCTGGCGGATGAGCGGGAGGCCGACGGCATGGCCGGCCGTCGCGAGGACACGGTCGGCGGGACCCCATCTCGCCGTGGGGAGCTCCACGACGGTTCGTTGAACGGACGCGTCGAGCACGAGGCCGACGGCCGCCCAGCGGTCGAGGTCGGCGGCTGTCGGTGGGAGGTCGAGGAGTCCGTTCACCGCACCGCTGCCACCGATGCCCCGACCTCGCGGGTAGGCCCGGCTGGGTCCGTGAGGGCTTCGGCGGGCCGTGAGATCGGGCCAGAGGCGTCCGGGAGTGCTGAGGGCGGCGAAGAGATCGGCCGAAGTGGTCGGCCCGTCCGGCCCCGACTCGATCAACAAGACACGGGTCGCGGGGTCGCGGCTGAGTCGTTCGGCGACGACGCATCCGGCGGTGCCGGCACCGACGATGATGAGGTCGTACTCATCGTTGCTCGGATCCACGGTGCCAGTGTCGCACCGATGTCGCCCAGGTCAGCGGTCGAAGCTGACGTCCGGCGACGCTAGGGTCGGTGCGCGATGTTCCTCACGTCGCGGCGAATCGATCTCACGAAGCGGCACCCGTTGACGATCAGCCGGGGAACGATCCGTGGGTCGACCAACGTCGTGGTCACGGTCTCGCACGACGGTGTCTCCGGCATGGGCGAGATGGCGCCGTCCGACGTCACCGGTGATTCTGCCGAATCGGCGGAGCTCGATCTCACGGAGTGGGCAAGCGTTCTTCACGATCATGCGCCTGACGAGTTCGAGCGCATCGATCTCGCGCTGCGGGCGCTCGGCGCTCCGGACCGCGGTGCGGTGCGGGCCGCGCTCGACATGGCGTGCCATGACTGGTGGGGGCGGTCCCTCGGCCGACCGGTATGGAGGCTGCTCGGTCTCGACGCGACCCGTGCGCCGGCCACATCGCTCACTATCGGAATCAACCCGCCGGACGTGATCCGGGAAGTCGTGCCGGAGATCCTCACTCGTACGCGCGCAGAGTATCTGAAGGTGAAGCTCGGGCAAGCCGCCGGCGTCGATGCCGACAAGGAGATGTTCGTCGCGGTGCAAGAAGCGGCGAAGCGTACGGGATTCACACCGAAGTGGCGCGTCGACGCCAACGGCGGCTGGGATGTCAGTGGTGCGCAGAGCATGATCGAGTGGCTGGCGGATCGCGGAGTGATCGAGGTCGAGCAACCGCTCGCCCAAGGTCGAGAGGAAGAGCTCCCGATGCTGTTCCGAACGACGACCATTCCGATCTTCGCTGACGAGTCCGTGCGGGTGGCATCCGATGTGGCCGATATCGCCGATCGGGTGCACGGGGTGAATTTCAAGCTGATGAAATGCGGCGGGATCCGCGAGGGTCTGCGCATCATCCACACCGCCCGAGCGCATGGACTTCGGGTGATGATCGGCTGCATGGGCGAGTCGTCGCTGGCCATTTCGGCCGGCGCCCAATTGGCGCCCTTGGTCGACGCCGTCGACCTCGACAGCCATCTCAACCTGCTCGACGATCCGTTCGAGGGCGCGTCGTATGCGGACGGTCGAATTGTCCCGAACGACCTTCCCGGGCTCGGTGTTGTTGATCGTCTGCACGCATAGCTCTATTCGGGGGGAAGCAACGTGATCCAGCAATCGAACCGACTCGCCCTGCTCATGCACGGTCACCTGCGCGACCGTCACGGCAAGATGGGCTTCGGGCTGCTCCGCTACAGCGACGCGGAGATCGTCTGCGTGATCGACGCCGACCACGCGGGAGCGTCGTTGCAGGAGGTCGCAGGGATCCCGACCTCGGTGCCGATCGTCCGAAACGCGTCCGAGGCTTTGGCGCTCGGCGCTGACGTACTCGTCGTCGCCGTGGCAACCAGCGGCGGCATCCTCCCGCCCGGGTATCGCGACGAGATCCTCACCGCGTTGCGCGGTGGGATGTCGCTCGTCAACGGGCTGCACGGTCGCTACGCCGAGGACCCGGAGTACGCCGCCAGCCGTGCCGAGGGAGCGTGGATCTGGGACGTTCGCCAGGAGCCGACGGGGCTGACCAGCGGCCGCGGTCTCGCCGCCGCGCTCGCGTGCCGACGGGTTCTCACGGTGGGAACCGACATGGCGATCGGCAAGATGACGGCGTCGCTCGAGATGGATCGCGAGAGCCGTCGACGCGGCCTTCGCTCGCGGATGATCGCCACGGGGCAGATCGGCATATGTATCTCTGGTGATGGTGTGCCGCTCGACGCCGTGCGGGTCGACTTCGCGTCGGGTTCGGTCGAGGCGCAGGTGCTGAAGCACGGGCATGAGCACGACATCTTGCACATCGAGGGTCAGGGCTCGGCGCTGCACCCGGGTTCCACCGCCTGGGTGGCGCTGCTCCGCGGCTCAATGCCGACCGATTTGATCCT
>JANMYF010000411.1:0-8755 GCA_031381685.1 Acidimicrobiia bacterium | reverse complement strand
ACGCCGCTCGGCGTCGGCATCGGGATGATGTCGGGGTTGCAGAGCCTCGTCCTCACCTATTCGCGGGGCACCGGGCCCGAACGTCTGGTGCTCAAGATGCCGGCCGAGAACGACGTGAATCGCGCCGTCGCCGACCTCTACCACCTCTACGCCCGCGAGACCCTCTTCTATCGGGACGTAGCGCCAAAGAGCTCGGCATACACCCCGACCGTGTACCGGGCCGACCTCGAGGGCGACAACTTCGTCCTCCTCATGGAACACCTCACGGACTACACGCTCGGCGATCAGGTGAAGGGATGCACGTTGGAGGAGACGCAGGGCGGGGTCGCCTGGCTCGCCCGTCACCATGCGTCGCTGTGGGGTCAGACCGACGACCCGATGTTCGCCTTCCTCCCGATGGTGTCGCCGTCGTACAGCTCCGAAGGGCTCGCCCAGGGATGTGCCTTCGGCTGGGACCCGATGACGGAGCTCTTCAGCCACGTCGTGCCACCGCGCATCGCGGCGCTGAAGGACCGTTACCTCGCCGCTCTGCCGAAGCTGTTCGACTGGATGGCCACGCCGCCGCTCACCGTCGTGCATGGTGACTTCCGCATGGACAACCTCTTCTTCGGATCGCGACCCGACCAGGAACCGTTGATCGCCGTCGACTGGCAGGGCAGCCTCCGAGGGCGCGCATCGCAGGACATCGCCTACTTCTTCAGTGGCAGCCTTCCCGTGGACATTCGTCGCAAACATGAACGCGCGCTTATCAATCAGTGGCACGCCGGTCTCGTCGCCGGCGGCGTCACCGGCTTCAGTGCCGACGATGCGTGGGAGGACTACCGCAAGGCCATGCTCTACGTGTGGATCATGGCGGTCGTCATTGCCGGGACGCTCGATCCCACGAACGAGCGCGGTCGCGAGTGGATCTCCGTCATGCTCGAGCGGTCGATCGCGGCCATCGAGGATCTCGACCTCGTTACGCTGATGGACGAGATGGCCTGACGCGCTGCGTCCGCATCTTCGGTTGCGGAGTTTGCAGGATGTGTTGCTCCCTGAGCAACACAGACCCCGAACTCCGGAGTCGAGCGCGACTCAGTCGAGGAGGCAGACGATCTCCAGGATCGGCACCGGGCGGGTGAGGCCCTTGAAGTCAGTGTCGCCGAGCGAGCGGGCCTCGACGCGGTCTTCCACTGCGGCATGCACGCGGTTCGTCACCAGGATCTGACCGCCGGGGGCGATGCCGCACACCCGGGCGGCGAGGTTCACCACCGTGCCGATCGCGGTGTACTCGGTTCGGCCCTCGAACCCGATCTCACCGCATGTCGCAAAGCCCAACGCGATGCCGATACCGAGGGTGAGGTCGTGGCCCCGACGACGCCACGCGGTGGAGAGTTCCGCCGTGCGCTCGCGCATGTCGATGGCGAGCTGGACGGCGTTCCACGACGGATCGTCGAGCTTGACCGGATCGTTGAAGAACACCAGCATGCCGTCTCCGGTGAACTGGGCGATCGTGCCGTCGTAGTCGAAGATCATTGGGCCGACGGCTTCGTGGAACTCGCGCAACACGGCCATGACCTCTTCGGGTTCGGCCGTCTCCGAGAAGGACGTGAACCCGCGCAGGTCACAGAACAATACCGTGATCTCACGACGATGGCTGGCCAGGATTGACTCGCCGCCGCTGGCGATCGCCTCGGCCAACTGCGGGCTGACGAAGCGACGCAGCATGGTGAGCCGCTCCACCTCGCGGACCTTCTCGTCGACCCGCTCCGCCAGGTGCTCGTTGAGGTCGCGCAGCTCGTCGGTCATCCGCTTCTTCTCCACGCAGGCACCGATGCGGGCATGCAGCAGCACCGGGTCGAAGGGCTTCGGCAGGTAGTCCTCGGCGCCCAGCTTGATGCAGGCGATGATCGACGCCATCTCCTCGACGCCGGAGATGACGATGAACGGGATCGCCTTCAGGCGCTCGTTGCCGTGACGGTGCTCGAGGAACGCGTACCCGTCCATGACCGGCATCTCGATGTCGGTGAGCACCACGTCGATGCGGTCGCCTTCGGCGTCGAGCACGGCCAGGCCCTCTTGGGCGTTGCCTGCTTCGAGCACCGCGTAGCCCGCGTTGCCGAGCGACATCGAGAGCATCGTCCGGTTCAACGGGTCGTCGTCGACGACCAACACCGTCGCAGTGGGGGCGGGTTCCGTCATGGAACGAGTCTCGCGTGCCGTTCGTGTGGGGAGCGACCCCGATGGCGCGGAGGTTGTTCACCTGGTCGCTCTCGGAGCGACCAGGCCACCAAGCATCCCGACGTGATTACCGGAGCTTGCGACCCTTCTTCTCCATCATGCGCCCGTTGACGTCGATGAGCTTCTCGCGCACGCCGTCGGGCAGTTTGGTGAGGACACCGACGAACTTGGCGTCAGGGCCGACCAGGTAGCGGGCCTTGGGACGCGAGGAGGTGAGCGCATGCTCCACCGCTTTGGCGACGCGGTCCGGGTCGATGCCCTTCGTCTTCCCGTGCTCGAACCATGCCCGCTGAGCGTCCAGCATGAAGGCGTAGCGTTCGCGCAGTGGACCGGTGAGCCGAGCCTCGTTACTGGCAGACGTATCCTGCGCCTTCTCCCAGATCGCCGTCTTGATCTCGCCCGGTTCGACGACCGACGATCGCATCTTGGTGTTGCGCGACAATTCTTCACGCAGCGCCCAGTTGAACGCTGACACGGCGTGCTTGCTCGCGGCGTACGGTCCGAGGCCCGCTCCAGCGACACGCCCCGCGATCGATCCTATGTGTACGAACCTTCCGTCGGCCTTGTCGACAAGAGGCATGGCTTCACGCGTGAGGGTGACGAGACTGAAGAAGTTGACGCCCATCTGCCAGCGCCACTCCTCATCGGTCAGCATTTCGATCGGTCCGCCGACACCGATCCCGGCGTTGTTCACGAGCCCGTTGAGCGAGCCGGCCTCGGTGCCGATCTGGCCGAGCACCCGGTCGATGTGCTCCCGATTGGTGACGTCGAGAATCACCGGTGTGATGTCGCCGGTGGTGGCGGCGACGAGTCGGTCGCCGTCGTCGTCTTTGCGGACACCGGCGTAGACCTTCCACCCGTCCTTCGCGAGCCTGGCGACGCACGCGGCCCCGATCCCGGTCGAGGTGCCAGTGATGAGGACGATCCGTGCGGGCATAGCGGCTCCTTGATGCGCGGCGTTTTCGGAGGTGAGGCTAGTGAAGCGGGTTTGCGCCGCGCTGTCCGTGATCGTGATCACACAACTGGCGAGATTGGTACCTGAGTCGCCCCCGGGGCGACTGAGTGCACAATCTCCCCGGGTCGATGCGCGCTCAGGGCATTCCGGTGATCATCGCGAGGATGTCGAGCACCTGTCGTCCGGCCGCCGGACCGATGTTGCCGCTTGGCGCGGAACATCGTTCGACGGCCACGGCGCGCATCTGCTCGACCAGCGCCCAACTTGGCGCTCGCAATCCGTTGATGGCGTCGGGTTCGATCTCGACGTGGCTCGGAAAGGCTCGTGTCGTCGACGTGAGGGGCACGGCAAAGACCGTCGTCGGTCGGTACCGAAGGAACGCGTCGGCACTGAGGACGATCGCCGGTCGATGGAAACCGGCTTCGGACCCGATCGGTGTGCCGAAGTCAACGGTGACGATGTCGCCGAAGTTCACGACGTAGATAGGTCGGGGTTGAGCCAGGCGTCGCGCTCACCCAGATACGCGGCCCACGCTGTCGGGTCGGAGCGGAGTCGGGCCTCGGCCTCGGCCATCTGCTCGAAGAACTGGTTGCGACGGAGTGCTTCGAGCGCGGCATCGAACGTGTCGGCCATCGACGCGTCGCGCTGCTCAGCGAGCTTCCGCAGACGGTCGCGCTGTTGCGTGCTCACCCGTATGGTTGTAGACGAACCGGTCATACAAGTAGTCTACGCACTGCCGAAGCCGTCGCCGATCGGAGATTGGTACCTGGGTCGATCCAAGGGCGACTGAGATACCAATCATCCGGCCCGACAGCGCTCAGGTGAGGCCCATGGCGCGGAGGGTGGCGACGATGCGGGCGAAAGCGCGCTCGTTGGCAAGGTCGCCGTCGACGGCTTCGACGGCGTGCCAGCTCGCCACTGCAAGGAGCCGTCGACGCTCGGCATCTCGGTCCTGGGTGACCCGGGAGCCATGGGTGAAGAACGGGCTCACCTCGAGGGCGACCCGGTCGTTCAGCCATCCGAAATCGACTTCCACCTCGACGACCCAACCGGAGACATCGAAGCGCACCTTCAGGTTGCTGGTCCACCCCGTCAAGCCGGCGCGGTTCAGCCAACGGCCGACCGTCTGCTCCTTGGCGCTGCGGTGCCCGATCCCGTTCGTGCGATCGGCGAGCAGATCGAGCAGAAGCTGCCGTCGAAAGACGGCGTGCGGAGCGGTGGCCAGGATCAGCGCCCGGAGGTTGGCGACCGAGGTGATGCGGTGGGCCAGGCAATGGTCGAGGCATCGCTCGACCGTCGAATCATCGACGAAGCGGGGAAGCAGGAGGACGGCGGCCGCCGGCGTCGCCACCCTGGTCGTCATCCACGCCTTGCTCGGCGGGATGATCCGTTGTCGAACAACAGTGATCCCGGGCACGCGTACGGCGCGCCCGGTCACGACACTCAGGACCGCCTCGTTGTGCAAGTCGCGCGCGGGCACGGGCATCTGGTGGACGATCGCCGCCGAGGTCGCGGCGACGACTGATCCCGGCACGGCGAGTGCGGCGCCGAGAACTCGTTGTTCGGGGGTGGTGGCGAACGGTGCGAGCTTCATGACGTTGGGATACAGCGGCACGAGGGCCCCGGACTCGCGACGCCCGGCCAGTGCGTGCTTGTCGACGCCGCAACGAGTCGCTTGGGCAACGGTCACGAGACCAAGTTGGGTCGACGCGATGGCCCGAATGCGCGCGTCGATAGCGAAGGTGGATTGGAGCCGCGCCACGGTGGACCTCCGAGAGGGTTTCGGCCGATGCTGACGCGGGGAAGGGAACGGAGACGAGTATGGCCGGGAGGGTGTGACGGTTCGCTGGGGTGGGCGCGTGATTGGTATCTGAGTCGCCCCGGGGGCGACTGAGTGCACAACCTCCGGCTCAGGCTCAGGCGAAGGCTGCCCGCACGCCCGCGAACGCCTGCGTGATCTTCGCCGCCAGGTCGGCGGCACCTTCGGTGCGGCCGGCCCTTGTCTGGGCCTCCAAGTCGCCGCACAGCTCGGCGAGTTCGGTGGCGCCGAAGCTGGCGGCGTTGGACTTGAGGGTGTGCGATTGGCGCTTGAGCACGTCGAGATCACCGGTGACCGCTGCCTGGGTGAGTTGGGCGACCAGGGACGCGCCGTTGTCGAGGAACGACGACACCAGCCTCGCCAATCCTTCGGGGGTGGACGCAATGGTCCGCAGCCGTTCGAGGGCGACCGGGTCGAGGGCTGCCGGGTTCACAGTGGCCGGTGCGCCGTCGGCAAAGACCGACGCAAACCTGGAGCCCCCGGCCGCTCTCGTGCCGGCCGATGAAGCCGGTGGGGTGTTGGCGAGGGCGGTGGCGAGCTCCTCGGGGCGGATGGGCTTGGACAGGTAATCGTTCATGCCCGCCGCCAGGCACGCCTCGCGGTCGCCCTGCATGGCATTGGCGGTCATGGCGACGATGTGGACGCCTGCCGCGGCCGACCGGAGGGCGCGGATGCGGCGGGTGGCTTCGAGGCCGTCCATCTCCGGCATCTGCACGTCCATGAGCACGAGGTCATAGGGCAGCGTGGCCACGGCTTCGACCGCTTCGAGGCCGTTCGACGCGACGTCTGCCCGGTACCCCATCGACTCCAGCACCAGCAACGCGATCTGCTGGTTCACGTTGTTGTCTTCGGCCAGCAAGATGCGTAGCGGGTGACGTTCGGCAAGCGTCTTGGTGTCGCTCGGCGACAGCACGCTTGGCGCCGCGGATGTGTGGTCGGACAGCAGCGACACGAGCACGTCGAAGAGCTGCGACTGCTTCACCGGCTTGGCCAGCGCGGCCGCGAACACGGGGTCGACGTCGTCGGCGCCACCGAGTGACGTGTAGAGCACGAGCGGCAGATCAGGACGCAATGCGCGCAGACGATTCGCCAGTTCAAGCCCGTCCATCTCGGGCATGTGCATGTCGACGATCGCCAGGTCGAACGCATCGCCTCGCTCCAGGTGTGCGAGTGCTTCAGGGCCCGAGGCGAACGACTCGCAATCCAGTCCCCACGCCTCTGTCTGGAGGTCGAGAATGCGGCGGTTGATGGCGTTGTCGTCCACGACCAGCACCCGCTTGCCGTTGAGCTCAGCGGGGACGCCAGCCGCGGCTCGTCGCGACGGCACGTCGGCGGCCGGCGCGGTGATCGTGAAGTGGAACGTGGCACCGGGGGCGACGGCCGGATCGCTCTCCACCCACATCGTGCCGCCCATCAGCTCGGCGAGGCGCTTGCTGACGGCGAGGCCGAGGCCGGTGCCACCGTATTTGCGGGTGGTCGACGAATCGAGCTGGCTGAACTCCTCGAACAACTTGTGAGCACGGTCGGCCGGGATGCCGATGCCGGTGTCGCGCACGGCGAAATGCAGGTCGCCTGCGTGGTCGCCGGTGCCGGGTTCGAGCGTCAGCACCACCTCGCCGGATTCGGTGAATTTGACCGCATTGCTGAGCAGGTTCACGAGGACCTGACGCAGACGGGTCACGTCGCCCTCCACGCCGACGGGCACGGCGGGGTCGATGAGGAACGCCAGCTCCAGACCCTTTCGGGCCGCCGGTTCAGTGACGAGATCGAAAGCCGACTCAATACATGCGCGCAGATCAAACGGATGCTGTTCGAGCTCGAGGCGTCCGGCGTCGATCTTGGAGAAGTCGAGGTTGTCGTTGATGATGCCGAGCAATGACTCGCCCGAGGAACGAATGATCTCGGCGAACTCGCGTTGACGGGGTGCGAGGTCGGTGTCCATGAGCAGCCCGCTCATGCCGATCACGGCATTCATAGGTGTACGTATCTCATGGCTCATCGTGGCCAGGAAGGACCCTTTCGCCGCGTTGGCCTCGTCGGCAATGCGTGTCTGCTCTTCGAGCTGCTTGAACAGGTTGGCGTTGCTGATCGCGATCGCCGCCTGCTCGGCGAAGGCTTGGAGGATCCGACCATGGCGCGGGTCGAACGGCCGAACCTCGTTTCGGCTCACCGTTAGCTGCCCGTAGTGAACGTTGTCGTCGACCAACAGCGGGACAGCCAGAACGCTGCGCATCCTCCCGTTCAGCGCATTTGCGGGACTGTCGAAGTACCTCGGTTGTAGGAGGTTCACATCTGCCGGGGCTGGGGTACGGCTTCCGAGTTGGGATTCGTTCGCAGCGTACGTGGTTGCAACGTGAACGAACTCGCCACCTTCACGCTTGAACACCCCGGCACCGGCTGCGTCGCAGATCTTTGCTGCCTGCAAGCAGATGCCCGTGAACACGGCCTCGAGATCACCCGGGTTGGCGCTGATGAGAGCGAGGATCTCGCTCGTCGCCGTTTGCAGCTCGAGTGACTCGGCGAGCTCGGCGTTGCGCTCCTCGATCTCGCGCAGGAGCCGAGCGTTCTCGACGGCGATGGCGGCCTGGTCGACGAAGTTCTTGAGCAACGCGACCTCTGCGTCGCTGTAGCCGCCGGGTTCGGCGCGCGAGAACGCCACGACGCCGACCACCACGCTGTCGCGGATCATGGGGATGTTGAGGTTGCTGCGCAAGCCTCTGGAGCGCAGGACCGTTCCGGCATACCGGTCGGGTATGGCGTCGAAGTCGTGGATGTGGGTGATCTGACCGGTGAACGCGGCTTCGCCCAAGGGGGTCAGATCCATTGCGATCTCGACGACGGGCGGCGGCGGGCCAACCTGCCCCCCGGGTCGGGCGGCGGCGGAGCCGACAACCATCCGGTCGCCCTCGCGGACATAGACGATCGCACCGCTACCCCCGCACAGCCGACTGGCGTGATTGCTAAGCGCATCGAACACGGGCGTGGGATCGAACCGGGCGGTGCTAACGGCGTTGAGCACGTCGGTCATCGCCGTCTGACGCTCCAGCGCAGCGTCGAGATCGTTAAAGAGTTTGGCGTTGCTGATGGCGATCGTCGCCTGGTCGGCGAAGGACTTGAGGATGCGACCGTCGTGCTCGTCGAACGGCTCGCCGGACCGGAACACCTCGATCATGCCGAGGACCTCACCCTCGTGCATCAGCCGGGCCACGGCCCGACGGGTGATACCACGGGTCGCGATGATCGTTGGCCACGACGGTATCGCCGATGCCGTCGATGATGAGGGCCGGTAGTCGTTGTTGAGGTTGAACGCCGCCGGCGCGACACGCGCCAAGAAGTCGCCGATCGGGACTTCCCCCCCGACGTAGTCTTCGTCGGCCGATGACGCCTCCATGCGCAACACGTCGTCTCTCCGGAGCCACACATCTCCGATTTCGGCCCCGACTAGGTGGCTCGCCTGCGCGAGGATCCCGTCGAGCACGGCCTTCAGGTCGCCGGGGTTGGCACTGATGAGGGCGAGAATCTCGCTGGTGGCTGTCTGTACTTCGAGTGACTCGGCCAACTCGTTGTTGCGCGCCTCGATCTCTCGCAGAAGTCGGGCGTTGTCAACGGCGATAGCCGCCTGGTTGGCGAAGGTCTGGAGGAGCCCAAGATCGGAATCCGAGTACACCCCGGCCGTGCGGATGAAGGCAAGAACCCCGATGACCGCGCCGTTGCGGAGCAGTGGGAGCGTGAGGGCGTCTTCGACACCGGTAAGCGGCGGG
>JANMYF010000340.1:0-16687 GCA_031381685.1 Acidimicrobiia bacterium | reverse complement strand
TATTCTGAAGAATGTCGAATCACCCAGTACCGTGGCCCTATGGCTGCTGATGATCTCGTCGATGTGGTGGACGACTTCGATCGCGTCGAGCGGGTCACCACTCGGGCGTGGATGCGTCGGGACAACCTTCGCCACCGTGGGGTCGGTATTGCAGTGCTCGACTCCGAGGATCGGCTGCTCATCCACCGTCGAGCCGACGACAAAGATGTATGGCCGGGCTTCTGGGACATGGCCGCCGGCGGGGTGCTCGCCTCGGGCGAGTCGTACCTCGACGGTGCTCGTCGCGAGCTGGCCGAGGAACTCGGTATCGTCGGCGCGCCGCTGCACTTCGTCGGCGAACAGCGATTCGAGGACGAGTCGGTCCGGGTGATCACGCACTGCTTCATTGCCCGCCACGACGGCGACGTCGTGTTCAACGACGGCGAGGTCGCCGAGGCGAGGTGGGTCACCGCCGAGGAGTTCGCCGACCTCGTTGACGTGCTCACGTGGTGTCCGGATTCGCTCTCGATGGTTCCCGACGCGCTGATGGCCCACGTCCGGCGCTGGCGATACGTTCTCGGAACGGCAGGCCAATAGGCCGTCGACGACGGGACCGGGTCGACAGCGAGCTGAGCACATCGTCTGGTGGCCGATGTGCGCCGGGCCGCCAACAGGCACAACTCCGAGAATCGGTGTTGACTCGTCGGTGTGACCAGCATGCAGCCATGGCAGGGGGACCAGTGTTCACTGGTCGACGCGTTCCGATCGGGCGAGCGCTCACCGGTCGAGGAGGTCGACGCGGTGTTCGCGGCGATCGAATCGAGCGACCTCAACGCGTTCTCGTTCCTCAACCCCGATCACGCTCGAGCAGCTGCGGCAAACGCCGACGTGTCGCTTCCGTTCGGCGGTGTTCCGTTGGGCGTGAAGGAACTCACGAACGTGGCCGGTTGGCCGGCGACCGAGGCGAGCGTCCCGTTGCGAGACCACGTCGCCGCCCAAACGTCCACCATGGTCGCCCGGCTGATGGGTGCCGGTGCCCTTCCGGTCGGACTGACCACGTCGTCGGAATTCGGGGGAGTGAACCTCACCCGGACGCTTCTGAACGGCGCCACCAGAAACCCGTGGAATGTCGAGCGGACGCCGGGTGGTTCGTCGGGCGGTTCGGCGGCGGCGGTTGCCGGTGGCATCCTCACGGCGGGGACGGCGGGCGACGGCGGCGGGTCGATCCGGATTCCCGCCGGTTTCTGCGGGCTTGTCGGCCTGAAGGTCACCTATGGACGGATCCCGAACGGACCGAGTGCAGAAATGGGCAATCTGACGGCCGTGCCCGGTTGTGTGTCGCGCAGCGTTCGTGACAGCGCGCGCTGGCTCGACGTCACGAACGGTCCGGATCTCCGAACGCCGCTCGCGCTCCCACGCGTCGAAGGATACGAGGCCGGTCTCGGTTCGTACCGCGAGGAACTCCGGGGCCTGAAGGTTGGGGTGATCGCCGACTTCGGCGGGGCCTATGTGAACCCGGTCGCCTGGGATTTGATACACGCGCTTGCTGCTGACCTCGTCAGCGAGCTCTCCCTTCGGGAAGTCGACGTCGTTGCGCAATTCCCGAGCATGGGAACGGCCTGGTCGCTCTCCGGGCTGATCTCCATCCGCGGTCAACTCGGTGACCGCTGGCCGGCGTGTCAGGACGAGCTCACCCCGGAGATCGCCTACGGACTGCGATGGGCCGAGGGCAAGTGGGACGCGGCGGCCGCGTACAAGTGCGAGCAACGCCGCGTCGCCCACAACGAAGCGATGGCGGGCATGTTCGAGCAGTGCGATCTGGTGATGACGGCGACGAACCCCGACGTTGCCTTCGCCGCGAGTGGGCCGCTGCCGTCGGTCTTCGGCGGCAAGGAGGTCGGGGGATGGAACAACGGCCGGTTGACGGCGCCCGCGAACCTCTACGGCAACCCGGCAATCGCCATTCCGGCCGGTGAGGTCGACGGTCTGCCGGTGAGCCTGCAGGTCCTGGCCCCGCATCATCGTGAGGCGCTTCTGCTCGACATCGCCTTGGCCGCTGAGCGAATCCGGCCGTGGCCGCTGGTGGCTCCCGCTCGCTGACCGCCGTTCAGCGGTTACGTTGCGGCAAGGCCGTGTGTGTGGGCCTCGGGGGGCGGGATCGACCCGGGCTCGCGGACTTCGGCCATGGCCCCCCACAGATCGGTGGCGTTCGGCGGACCGACGAAATCGCGCTGCACGACGCCGTTCGCGTCGGCGATCACCACCGTGGGCACGGCGTCGATGCCATAGCGCTTGTGGAGGTCCTTGTCGGTCTGATAGTCGACAATCTGCACGCTTACGAAGTCGCTGGCGAGGACCTCGCACTTGGTTGCGGTGCTCGCGCACGCGTCACATGTGGCGGAGGTGAACGCAACGACCAGCCAGGGCGCGTCAGGGCGGGCGAAATCGTGACGGTCGAGCTGGGCCGGGACCGTCCACGCAGTCTGCGTCGGAGGCTCGGGCTTGCGGCGTCGGAGGAGTTGCGCCGCGAGCACGGCCAGAGCGGCAACCACGACCGCGAGCAGCAGCGTGGTGGTCATCGCTCACCCATGGGCCGATACGTCGGACGATCCGAGCAGGCTGTCGCGGACGACCGCGGCCATCTCGTCGATGCCCTCGAGGATTCCGAAGTGGGTTCGTCCGGGAAGCCGCAGCAGTTCCCCCTGTGGGGTCGCCGCAGCGGCGAGGGGGACGATCTCGCCGAACTTCCCGACCTCCTCGCCGAGCCCGTACGTCACCCGGCACGTCAGCTGGGGGAGACGGGCGAAGATGTCGGTGACCGACGCCCGAAAGAGCCCAGCCTCCGTCTCGGGCGAGCACACCAACCCGATCTCGGCGTTGCCGTCGTCGTCGACGACCCCGGTGGGACGGAATCCCCAGTACACGTACGACTGGACTACGGCAGGGTCGCACTGGCCGAACGGCGGCTTCTTGGCAAAGTTGGCAACGGCCACCTCGGCGCTCACAAAGGTGCGCCGGCGGCGACTGGTGAGGACAGCCATCGGGTTGTCCGGCCACGGGTCTCCTGGTTTCATCCCGGGGAGCGGAGGGAAGACCACCGGCTCGTGGACGAACACCGACGCGAACGTGCCGGGTCGGCGGAGCTCGGCTTCGAGCACGGCGTAGCCCCCCTGCGAGTGGCCGATGCCGTAGACGTCCCCCCGGCCGGCGAGGCCGAAGTGCTCGAGAACCGAGACGACACCGGCGGCGACGCCGTTCCAGCGGTGGTCGCCGTTGCTCGGCAACGACGATGCCCCTTGGCCCATGAGGTCGACCCCGATGCATCGGAATGACGCGCGAAGCCGGGCGACGAGGGGCAACCACACGTGGGCGTGAAGTCCTGTCGCGTGGGCGAGGACGAGGTCGGGGCCGGTCCCACCCCAGTCGTACGCGTGCATGCTGATCCCGCCGGGCGCCTCGATGATGTGCTCAACCTCAGGGAAGCTCAGCAGCGCAGCGAGTGGGGATGCGGGATTCGACACGGGGGTCGATCCTACCGATGCCCCAGCGCTGTGCCCCAGGCGATGACGAGGCGCGCACCGGGGCCGGTCGATCATCTGCCGGGTTCTGCTGGATCGTTGCCCTGGTCCGGGGTGCGCAGCCGGTCGATCATCTGCTGTGCATTCGTGACCCCGAAGTCCTGCCAGCAGTTGTTCCACAACACGTGGAGCTCGTCGGCGGACCCTTCCAGCTCGCGCAGCTTCTTCGCCCAGGCGTCGAGTTCGGTGTCGTCGTAGAGGTACTTGAAGCGCTCGGCCGCCGTGATCCCGCGGGCCTCCCAGTTCTCCGCGTTGTGCCCGTGGAACCGCACGACGGCGAGTGCCGCCGTGGATGCGACGACCGGCGGGATCGACGAGGCGAAGCCCTGCGGCTCGTCAACGCAGACGAACGTGAGTCCGTTCGCCTCCAACCACCCGAGCGTGTTCTCGCACTGTTCGCCCGAGAGCCACTTCGCGTTGCGGAATTCGATCAGGCAGCGATACGGGGCGAGCATCGCGACGGCATCAAGGATCCGATCGCAGTGCTCACCCTTCGGTCCGAACCACGGCGGCCATTGCAGCAGGACTGCGCCGAGCTTGCCGGCGTCGTGCAGCGGACTGAGCGAATGACGGAAGCGATGCCAGCATTCGGCGAGGGCTTCGTCGGTCAGGTGCTTGTCGTAGATGTTGCGTTTGTCGCGGAACTCCGCCTTGACCTCGCCTTGGAGATCCTCCCAGAGCGAATGGGGAAACGTCGGGTGCCCCGTGAGCAGCGACCACGCCTTCACATCGAAGGTGAAGCCGGTTGGTGTGCGATCGACCCAGTTGGCCGCCAGTTCCGGGGTCGGCGGGAAGTAGTAGGTGGAGTCGACCTCGACGACAGGGAAGCGGCTCGCGTAGAACGCCAGGCGCTCGGCCGCCTTCATCGATCGGCGTGGATACCAGTCGGCGTCCTTCACCAGTGACGCATCGGCCCACGAACAGGTGCCGACCAGGATGCGTGTGCCTTCTCGTTCGATGATCGGACCGAGGACGGGTTCGGCCGGCCCGGTCGACACCGGCGCGGCAGGCGCCGGGTTCACCGAAGCAGTACGGACCCGACCATGACGCCGACCGTCAGCACCACCATCGGGATCACGTACTTCCCCCAGTCGTGCCACCAGTTGCCCGGCTGCATGGAGTTGGCGCCGCCCTTCGACATGCCTCGGACCATGGATCCGATTCCCGAGACGGCGCCTTCGACGGTCATGGTGTTGTGCTGGGGCACGAGGATCACGGCTTCGGTCTCGCTGCCCTCGTCGAGGTCGTCGAACTCGTCGGGGTTCTCCGGATCGGGCTCCGGGTCGCCGGGCAGTCGGACGCGAATCACCCTGCCGTCGGCGGACTCGAACTGTGTGGCCATGCCCTCGACGCTACCCCCGGCGCCACGCAAGCCGTCCACGCACTCCTTGGTGCCCACCGCGGTCACCCACGGCGTCCACGCTGATCACTCCACCGGGTCCATGCTTGGCGACAGCCAGCGGGTCACTTCGATCCGGATGAGCACGTACTCCGGCTCGTTCGACGTGTCCCAGTCGTACTTCGCAAGGAACGCGGCGTGCACGGTCCGGGGCGCATCGCGCAGCTCGACGAGACGGCCCCGGCCCTCCCCGGTCACCGGACGGCTGCCGTCCTCCAACGCAAAGCTGACGGCCGGCCTCGCGTCGACGATGCGGGCCTTCACCGAGTTGCGCGTGGTGCACAGCCAGATCGCGTCCTCGACCCACACGAACCAGATCGGCGTGAGGTGCGGCCGGCCGTCGGCACGCGTCAATGCGATCCACACGTTCGCGTCGCCGGTGAGCCGTTCGGCCTTCGTCGCCATGGACCCGAACGTACCGGATACCTTGACGGCATGGATCTGCCGGTGATGCCGCCCGTCGCGCCGATGCTCTCGAAGCCGATGGGTGAGCTTCCGGGATCAGACGTCGCCGTTCAGTCGGAATGGCTCTACGACCCGAAGTGGGACGGCTTCCGGTCGATCGTGTTCCGAGACGGTGACGAGATCGTGCTGGGCAGTCGCAACGAGAAGCCGCTCACCCGGTACTTCCCGGAGCTCGTGGAAGCTTTTCGTCTTTCGTTGCCCGACCGCTGCGTGGTCGACGGTGAAATCGTCGTCGAGAACAACGGGGTGGCCGACTTCGATCAGCTCGGCCAGCGGATCCATCCGGCCGATTCCCGGGTGCGCCGGCTGGCGGCCGAGACACCGGCCCGTTTCGTGGCGTTCGATCTGCTCGCTCTCGGCGACCGCGATCTGCGACGCGCCCCGCTTCGGGAACGACGTGCTCTCCTGAACGAGGCGCTGACCGATGTAAGCGCACGTAGCAATGGTGCGGTCTGCGTGACACCAGCGACGACCTCGCGTGCGTTGGCGGCCGACTGGTTCGTCCGCTTCGAGGCGGCGGGGTGCGACGGGATCATCGCCAAACGGCTCGCCGATCCGTACGTCGAGAACAAGCGGACCATGATCAAGGTGAAGCATCAGCGAACGGCGGACTGCGTGGTCGCCGGCTTCCGGTGGCACAAGCACGGCGGGATCGTCGGTTCGCTCCTGCTCGGCATCTACAACGCCGACGGCCACCTCAACCACGTCGGCGTGACTGCGGCGTTCACGGATGCTCGGCGACGCGAGCTCGTCGATGAACTGGAACCGCTCCGCACGGACAACGAGGATCACCCCTGGGCCCATTGGGCGGGGATGATGGACGAGGCATCGGCCGCCGGTCAGCGCGTCCCCGGAGCAGGAAGCCGGTGGACGGGCACGAAGGATCTGTCGTTCGTGCTCTTGCGCCCGGAGCGCGTGTGCGAAGTGGCGTTCGATCATCTCCAGGGTGACCGGTTCCGTCACGCTGCGACGTTCCGGCGCTGGCGCCCGGATCGCTCACCCGAGAGCTGCACGTACGACCAGATCGAGCCGGCCCCGCCCTGCACGCTCGACGACGTGGTGGCCGCCGACGGCGAGGCGTGGGCGTTGTGACGCTCCGTGATGCCACCGCCGACGACGTGGAGATCATCGGGCAGCTCATCGAGGGTCTGGCCGAGTACGAAGGGCTCTCACACGAGGTGGCGTGGACCGTTGATGACCTCCAACGCCAACTCTTCAGCGGGTCGAGTTCGACGAGGGTGACCCTTGCGGTCCATGACGCAACCGGCGAGGTCGCCGGGTTCGCGCTGTGGTTCCCGACGTTCTCGACGTTTCGTGGCGATCACGGGATCTGGCTCGAGGATCTGTTCGTGAAGCCCCAGTTCCGGGGCAACGGCTACGGCCAGCAGCTCCTCACCTTTCTGCGGGCCTCGACGGCCGGCCGGGTCGAATGGATGGTGCTCGACTGGAACGAACCGTCCATCGCGTTCTACGACGCGCTTGGCGCCACACCCGTCCCCGGTTGGACCCGCTACCGGTGGGCCACCGACGTCGCCGTGCGCAAGGACTCGGCGGACGCCTGAGCAGGGCTGAGAGCGATGGGTGCAGCCTGCCGGCGTCCGTCCTACGTTGAAGGCATGCGCCTGCGACGACGATTCTGTTGCTCGGTCCTCATCGCAGGCGCGGCCACGCTCGGCCCTCTGGCGGCGCCGACAATCGGCGCGTCCGCGCCATGCGACGCGCCCGGGACGGAGCGGGTCGACCTCACCACGGCCGACGGTGTCAGCGTGGCCGGCTTCGTCCAGGGCGCGGTCCGCTGGGCGTCGTGCTCGTTCACCAGGTCAACCAGGACCACTGCGGATGGAAGTCATAAGCGGCGTATCTGGCATCGCGCGCCACCGTGCTCTCGCTCGATCTGCGTGGCTATGGCGCGTCGGCCAGGGTGACGGGGACGAAGGCGCTCTCCTATCGCAATGACATCGCCGCGGCCGTCGGCCACCTGCGACGCCAGGGAGCGAGTCGTGTCGTGATCGTCGGTGCGTCGATGGGCGCAAGCGCGGTCGTCGTCGCCGGGGCTGTCATCAACCCGCCGGTCGATGCCGTCGTCGCCGTCTCGGCTCCGTGGAACTTCCGCGGTCAGGAAGCGGGCACGGCTGCTACCGCGCTTCGCGTCGCGTTTCGGGCGATCGGCGCAGGCGATGACGGCGACGCGTCGAAGACGGCGAAGCGACTCGTCGCGAAAGCCACGAGATCACCGGATGCGGCATCCATCACGGTGGCGAAGGGGGGACACGGTTGGTCGCTGCTGCGACCCGGCACGACGGTGCAGCGGGACGTCGACGCGTTTCTCGACGCCATCGCCGCCAGCTAGATCGCTACTTCTGGGTGACCATCTCCATCAAGGTCGCCACGCTCGGGCTGTGCTCGCTGTCGTGGAGGTAGGCCGGGTTCACTCCGTGGGGATCGGCATGTGCCGCGTCCGCGGATGTCGGCGACGGAGCCCTCGGGGGCGCCGGAGCATCGACCTTGCCGGAGCTCAGCGCGGCGCCGCTCATCTTGGCGTTCGGATCGCCCCAGTACAGGCGTGCCGCCTTGGCCAGAGCGTAGGAATCGAGCACAGGCTGCACGCCTTCGTACTCGGCAAGCGACTTCGCCATCTTGCACATGTCGAAGGGATAGTTCGCACGCAGACCGATGGAGTCGCGCTCCAGGCACAGCGTCCGGAGCTCTCTGGCAGATTGCGGTAGGAGCTTCACGCCGAGCTTGACCGACACACGGTCCAAGATGATGTCGAACGCCTCCGCCGTGACCGGACCCACGTACACCTTGTTCTGGATCCGTCGGAAGAAGGCCTCGTCGCCGAGGTCCTCGGGCGCCATGTTCGTCGAGAACGCGACCATCAGCTCGAAGGGGAGTCCGACCTTGGCGCCGTTCGCCAGCGGGAGGTAGTCGATGCGCTTAGAGAGTGGGTAGATCCAGCGGTTGAGGAGCTGCATCGGGGTCATGACCTGGCGGCCGAAGTCGTCGATCAGCATCATGCCGTTGTTGGCCTTGACGTGCAGCGGTGCCACGTAGACGCGACCGACCGGGTCGTAGGTCAGTTGGAGCGACGCCATCTCCAATTCGCCGCCAACCGTCACGAGCGGCCGCTTGCAGGCGACCCATCGGCGGTCGAGCTCCTCGGGTTGCGGTTCGATCGGCTCGTGAATCGTCGGGTCGAACACGACGATGTATTGCCCGTCGACGAGGATCGCGTGGGGGACGACGATCCAGTCCTTGAACAGACGCACCAACCGCTCGGCGAGGCTCGTCTTACCGGTTCCGGCGGGGCCGTAGAAGAAGATCGAATGCTGTGAGTTGAACGCTGGTCCGAGCTCGTCGAGCATCTCCGGCTGGACGACGAGATCGCTCATCGCCTGCACCATCTGATCCCGGTTGACCTTCAGACTCGACTTCTGGAGCTGCACGGCCGTGATGTAGCTGTCCAACGCAACCGGGGCGATGCCCATGTACTGCGACTTCAGATTGAGCTCCCGAGCGAACTCGCGACCAAGATCGGTGAGGCAGAAGACGTAGTCATTGCCCTGCATCGCCTTCACGTCGATCAGCTTGCGCGAACGGCAGGTCTCGAACACCTCGTAGAGGATCGAACCGCTGATGCCGAGCCAGCTGACGAGCTTGGTGATGCTGACCGTGTCCTCCTGAAACGTTTTGCGAAGGAACAGCTCGGTCACCACGGTGATCGGGATGTCGAGGCGGTCGGGTGTCGGTGGAGTGGAAACATCCAAGTCACTGGGCACGGCGGAAGACATCGGGAGGGTATCGGAAGCGCTTGAACGCTTCGGAGGAGTTCGGGCCGAAAATGGGCCGAACGAACCACGATGCGCCGGCTTTGACCGACGACGAAGTGGTGACACGATGCTCACATGAAAGATCTCCACGGACGCGTTGCCGTTGTCACCGGCGCAGCGAGCGGCATCGGACTCGCTATGGCCAACCGCTTTGCCGCCGCCGGGATGTCGGTCGTGATGGCCGACATCGAGCAGTCGGCCCTCGACTCGGCGGCGGCGACGGTCGCCGAGTCGGCGGGTGCAGAGGTCCTGTCGGTCCGGGTCGACGTGTCCGACGCCGCGGCAGTGGAGGGCCTGGCAGAACGCACCTATGAGCGTTTCGGTGCCACGCACGTGCTGTGCAACAACGCCGGCGTCGGCGGCGGCGGCGCGCAGGCGACGTTGAGCGTCGCCGAGTGGAACTGGGTGCTCGGCGTCAACCTCCACGGCGTCGTCCATGGCATCGCATCGTTCCTGCCACGCATGGTGGCGAGCGGCGAGGAGGGCCACGTCGTCAACACCGCGTCGATGGCCGGTCACCTCGCCTTCAGCGGCATGGGCCCGTACAACGCCAGCAAGTACGCCGTGGTCGGGATCTCGGAGTCCCTCTACCACGAGTTGGCCGGGTCACCCATCGGAGTGAGTGTGCTGTGCCCGGGGTGGGTCAACACGAGGATCGGCGAGAGCTCGCGCAACCGCCCGGCCGGTGTTCCCGAGCGCGTCGCGCGGCCAGAGGACCTGGCCCGAAGCGAATACGTCGCGTCGGTGCTCGCCGCGGGTCTCCCGCCGTCGACCATTGCCGACCTCGTGCACGATGCCGTCGTCGATGACACGTTCTGGATCTTCTCCCACCCCGAGATGCTTCACGGGGTGCGTCAGCGTGCGGATGACATCCTCGCCGGACGCAATCCCGAGCGTGCCGACCTGCGATCGCTGCGAACGGCAGCCGATTGACAACGCCGGGCTCGCCCCGAGCCCCACGGTGTGAATTTCGTGTTTCGCGCCCCGGCGCGACCTCGCTCTGAGCAGGCCGAGCCCGACGACGCAACCTGGGTCAGTTGACAAAGGTCACATGGTTAATTGACGTACGTCACATCCCAGGGTAGAAACGCCGGGCCAACACTTCGGCGCCGGCACTCCACGCCGCCACACAACAGAGGAACCAACATGACCAATGACGACCTCCGACGATCGCTCACCGAGCGCGAGAACCATTACGTCGACGAACTGCGGTCCGGTGGCCTAACCCGTCGTCAGTTCATGCGCCTTGCCACGGCCGCCGGCATGACCATTCCGATGGCCGGCGTCATTCTCGGCGCCCCCGGTGCCGAAGCAGCAACGAAGAAGAAGGCTGCCACCACCAAGCGCAAGCCGCTTCTGAAGCTGAGCACGCTCGCTCCTGGCTCCAAGCTCGACCCGGTGATCATCAACAACGGCGGCGCCCTGCTTCTCCTCGGTATCGCCGGTGAGTACCTGGCCTGGGAGAACAACAAGGGAGTGCTCGAGCCCCGCGTGGCCGAGTCTTGGAAGCCGAACGCCGACTCCACGGTGTGGACCTTCAAGATCCGCAAGGGCATCACCTTCCACAACGGCAAGAAACTCACCGCCGACGACGTGGTCGCCACGTTCGACCGCCTTGCCGATCCGGTCAACAAGTCCAACGCGTTGTCCGTGTTCAAGGGCATCCTCGACAAGGGCGGCACGACCAAGGTCGACGACTACACCGTTCAGTTCCAGCTACTTCAGGCCGTTGGTGCCTGGCCGAACCTGGTCGGCTCGACCAACTACAACTCCGTGATCCTGCCGAAGGACTATGCCGGCGACTGGGAGAAGACCTTCATCGGTGCTGGCGCGTGGATCATGGAGAAGTACGTCGTCGATCAGGGAGTCACCTTCAAGCGCAACCCGAACTACTGGGACAAGACCCGCCAGCCGAACTTCGATCGCCTCCAGGTCACCCAGTACAAGGACGACTCCGCCCGTCTTGCTGGCCTGCAGTCGGGTCAAAACGATTGGGATGCCTTTGCGTCGGCCACCACCGCCTCGACACTGCGCAACGATCCCAACTTCGTCGTTGGCCAATCGCCGGGCAACGGGCACCTGCAACTCCACCTCCGTTGCGACAAGGGTCCCTTCTCGGCGGACAAGCGACTTCGTCAGGCGCTGTTGCTCACTCTCGATCGGCCTGGACTTGTTGCCGGCGTGCTCGACGGATTTGGCATCGTCGGCAACGACACGCCGATCGGGCCGGTCTACGCCACGTCCGACAAGACAGCAGCGCAGCGGAAGAAGGACATCGCCCAGGCGAAGGCCCTCATGTCAGCTGCAGGAAAGCCTGACGGTTTCGACGTCACGCTCTCCACCTGGGGTCGCGCCGACATCAAGCTGTACGCGCAGGTCGTGAAGCAGTCGGCCAAGGAGATCGGCATCAACGTCAACATCGACATTGCCGACGATGACGGCTCGGCGTACTACGACTCCAAGCGTTCGCCGAGCTGGCTCAACTCCGACTTCGGCATCACCGAATACGGCCACCGTGGGGTTCCGAACGTGTACCTCAACTCGGCCCTCATCTCGAAGGGAGTGTGGAACGCGGCGTTCTACGCGAACCCCGAGTTCGACGCGGCGGCCAAGTCGTACATGGCCTCGGGCGACGTCACGGTGCAGAAGGCGCAAGCGAAGAAGATCCAGGAAATCCTGCTCGAGGATTCGCCGGTCGGCTTCACCTATTTCGCCAGTGCCCTCGACGTTTCGAAGAAGGCGCTCACCGGCAATTACACCAACGGCATGAGCAACATCGAGACCACTCGGGCCAAGCTCGCCTAGTGAGTCCGACGGTCTGACGCCGTCGACAACTCAGCACTGACTGGGACGGCCCGTCGCAACACCCGTTGCGCGGGCCGTCCGGCATCTCGAACCCTCTCTGTCGCGCCCCGCGGCGCGATTCCCATCACCTGCCAGGCCCCGGCAAGAAGCGAGTTCACCTGCATGAAGCGTTTCCTCCTCCGCCGACTCCTCCTCGCCCTCTTCACCCTGTTCATGCTTTCGCTGCTCGTGTTCTTTGCGACGCATCTGCTCCCGGGTGACGTGGGACGCAAAATTCTCGGGCCGTTTGCCGACGCGGAATCGATCAAGCAGCTGAACAAGGAACTCGGCACCGATCGTCCGATCCCTGTGCAATACGTGTCGTGGTTCACCGACACGCTTCGCGGGGATCTCGGCCAGTCCCTCAACTACGACGTCCCGGTGTCGGAAAAACTCTTCACTGCGTTGGCCAAATCGGCCAAGCTCGGCGGGCTGGCCTTCATCCTCGTCGTGCCGGCCAGCATCCTCGGCGGCATCGTCGCCGCGCTCCGCCGCGGGAAGCCCATCGACCGGATCATCACCATCGGCGGGCTCTCCGCCGCCGTGATCCCGGAGTTCGTGTGGGCGGTGTTCTTCATCCTGGTCTTCGGCGTGAAGCTTCAGTGGTTTCCGGTGTCGGCCACCCCTCCGGAGGGTTCGGGGGTCTTCACGCAGTACAAACACCTATTGCTGCCGGCGATGTGCCTCGTCATGGTGCTTTTCGGTTACATCGCCCGTATCACCCGGGCCGGTGTGATCGAGGGTCTCGACGCCGACTACACCCGTACGGCCCGGCTCAAAGGACTGGCGAACCGGGCCGTCGTGTTCCGCCATGTGCTGCGCAATGCGCTCATGCCGACGATCGCCGTTACGGCCACGCAGATCGGCTACCTCCTCGGCGGCCTCGTTGCCGTGGAGTTGGCGTTCAACTACAACGGCTTCGGCCTGCTCCTTCTCGAGAGCGTCCGACAACGCGACTTCCCACTACTCCAGGCCTGCGTGCTGTTCACGGGCGGGATCTTCGTCCTCACGACGCTCCTCGCCGACGTCCTCTACACCCTGCTCAATCCCCGCATCCGACAGGCGGTCCTGAAGTGAGCGATCCGAACCAGACTCCGCTCAATCCGCGCATCCGACAGGCGGTCCGGAAATGACGACCATCGAGCAGGTTACCCCGGTCGGCCCTTCCGACGGCCGTACCCGCGCCCAGGAGGAGGCCCGCTCACAGCGGAAGGAGCGGATCTCGCTCCTGCTCCGCAAGCCTTCGTTCCTGATCGGAACGGTGATCGCAGTGTTTTGGATCGCGTGTGCCTTCTTCGGCAACGTCATCGCCCCGCAGGATCCGTTCGTGCAGAATCCGCTCAACAAGCTCAAGGAGCCGTCGTGGGCACACTGGTTCGGCACCGACAACCTCGGTCGCGACGTGTTCAGCCGCGTGATCGTCGGTGCTCGTCTGATTGTGTTCGTCGCGCTTGGCGCCACGATCATCGCCGCCGTCTTCGGCACGATGCTCGGTCTTGTCGCCGGCTACTTCAAAGGAATGGTCGACGACGCGCTGATGCGTACCGCCGACGTGTTCATGGCCATGCCCACCATCGTGCTCGCTCTGCTCATCACCTCGTCGATCAACAGCAAGTCGATGTTCATCGTGATGGGCATCATTGCGTTGGTGTTCACCCCGATCATCGCCCGCACTGTTCGAGCGTCGGCTCTTGGTGAGACCGAGCTCGACTACGTCGCGGCGGCGCGTCTGCGAACGGAGAAGACGCCGCACATCCTGTTCAAGGAGGTGCTGCCGAACATCTTGCCGTCGTTGCTCGTGGAGTTCACCGTGCGGCTCGGCTATGCCGTGTTCGCCATCGCCACGCTGTCGTTCCTCGGCGCCGGCGCCAGCCCGGAATCGCCCGACTGGGGAACCCAGGTGGCGACCCACCGCGGCTTTCTCAACGGCCTCAACTGGTCAGCGACGGTGTTCCCGGCGCTGGCGATCGCCAGCCTGGCGATCGCCGTGAACCTCATCCAAGACGCACTCACGGAAGCCTTCGACCGATGAATCAGACAGCCGTGAACGCAGTTCCGACCCTTGCCTTCGAAGACGTCGAGGTCGCCTATACCGTCCGTGGCATCGACCGACCGGTGCTTCGGAGCGTGTCGTTCGAAGTCATGCCGGGCGAGGCCTACGGGCTCGTGGGCGAGTCCGGCTGCGGAAAGTCCACCGCGGCGTACGCGGCGATGCGCTACCTGCCCCGCAACGGCAAGATCACCAGCGGCAAGATCAGCTTCGAAGGCCGAGATCTGGTCACGATGAGTGTGGAGGAAGTGCGCAAGCTCCGCAGCAGCGCGATCTCGATGGTGTACCAGAGCCCGATCGCCGCCCTCAACCCATCCCTTCGCGTCGGCACCCAGGTCGCCGAGGTGTTCACCATCGAGGGCGCGTCGAAGGACGATGCGATGGCTCGGACCGAGGAGGCGCTCACCCGGGTGCAGATCGCTGACGTCGGCAAGGTGATGCGACGCTATCCCCACGAACTGTCCGGCGGCATGGCCCAGCGCGTCGTCATCGCCATGGCGCTGGCGACCAACCCGCGGCTGCTGATCCTCGACGAGCCCACCACTGGCCTCGACGCCACCGTCGAGGCCGAAGTGCTCGACCTGGTCCGCGCCCTTCGCGCCGAGATGGGCACATCGGTCCTGTTCATCAGCCACAACCTCGGCGTCATCCGGTCCATGTGCGACCGCGTCGGTGTGCTCTACGCCGGTCAACTCGTCGAAGAGGGCACCACCGTCGAACTCCTCAACGAAGCCCGCCATCCTTACACCGTCGGCCTCCTCCGCTGCATCCCGCGCGCCGGCCTGCGCAAGGACCTGCATCGTCTCGACACCATCCCCGGCACCCTGCCGCCCCTCGGAACCGTCATCACCGGGTGCGTTTACGTCGATCGTTGCCCCATCGCGACCCACCAATGCCGCACCGAGCGGCCTCCGGTCGTGGCGCTCGGGAACGGTCACGGTAGCCGGTGCTTCTATCCGGACCTTGCGCCGAACATCCCCCGGAACTCCGAGACGCTCGAGATCAACGAGCTCATGGTCGATCACCACGAAGCACCGCCGACCTCTCACGATGATCAGCTCATCAGGCTGGCCGGTCTCTCGAAGACGTTCGGCAAGGACGACGAGACCGTCAAGGTCCTCAGCGACATAGCGCTGTCGGTTGCGGCAGGCGAGACACTCGGACTCGTCGGAGAGTCGGGATCGGGGAAGACCACGCTTGCCAAAGTGCTGCTCGGCCTCACCCATCCCGACGGCGGCAGCATCGTCCAGCTCGACGGCAAGGCACTGGGTGCTTCACTCGACAAGCGCACGCCGAAAGACGTCGGCGCCGTGCAGATCGTGTTCCAGAACCCCGACTCGGCCCTCAACCGCCGTCACGCGGTCCGTCGTATCGTCGGCCGGGCCGTCGTGAAGCTCGGCGGCACCACGAAGGAAAAGGGTGCCGAGCGCGCGGATGAGTTGCTGACGGAGATGCGCGTCGATGCCCGACTTCATGCGGCGAAGCCGGTGATGCTGTCCGGTGGTCTCAAGCAGCGCGTCGCCATCGCCCGCGCGTTCGCCGGGAACCCGCGGCTCGTGGTGTGCGACGAACCGACGTCGGCGCTCGACGTCTCGGTCCAAGCGGCGATCCTCAACCTGCTCGTCGATCTGCAGCGCACCGAGAACGTCAGCTACCTGTTCATCTCCCACGATCTCGGTGTGGTCCGCTACCTGTCCGACCGGATCGCCGTGCTGTACCTCGGACGCATCATGGAGCTCGGCCCGGCCGACAAGGTCTTCACCGGCCCGCACCACCCCTACACCGAGGCGCTGGTGTCGTCGCTTCCGAGCATCGACGGCGAGGCGACCAATCGTGTCCGTCTCGTCGGCGAAGTGCCGAGCGTGGCCAAGCCACCGAGCGGATGTGTGTTGCACACGCGGTGTCCGCGCCGGGAAGGCAGCGGCGTCGAGCACCTGTGCGACACCGTCGAGCCCGATCTCCTCGAGGCCGAGCCGGGTCACTACTTGCGCTGCCATCTCTCGCTCGAGCAACTCCGCAAGATGCAGGTCAACCTCGAGGCTGCGTCCGTCTGACCCCGACCGGGGCTCGCCTCGGCGCCCGTTCCGGCCGCTGATATATTACGGCGGACGGAGGCGGAGGCGTCGCCGTCGAGGCCCGTACCCCGACCGTCGGCGGGCCACCTGAACGCTGCAGAGGACACCCGATGGCGATCGAAACGATGCAGATGACGGGTCGCCTCCGTGCTGACGGCCGGGCGAAGGTGACCGGTGCCGGTCGCTACGTGGCGGACCTGACGGTGGCCGGCATGGTGCACGGAGCATTCCGTTTCGCCGGCGTGCCCCACGCCCGGATCACCCGCATCGACACCACCGCGGCGAGGGCGTTGCCCGGTGTGTTCGCCGTGATCACGTCGGCCGAGGTCGGCACGCAACGTCACGGTGTCTACGTGCAGGACCGGTCCCTGTTCGCCCACGAGGTCGTGCGGTGGGAGGGCGAAGCGATCGCCGCAGTCGCCGCAAGAACGACGGCACTGGCCCGCCAGGCAGCGGCGTTGATCGAG
>JANMYF010000313.1:0-4152 GCA_031381685.1 Acidimicrobiia bacterium | reverse complement strand
CCGTCGCCGTCCCCGTCCCCGTCCCCGTCGCTTTCGCTGAACGATGAGTCCGACGATGCTTCGGGGTTGTTGGGCACGGCAGTGAGTCCGGGCGCCTGCTGTTGCACGACGAGCGCCAGGAGGGCGAGGGCTCGGAGGTGGTCCTGTTTTGAGCCGGGGTCGGTTGGGCAGGTGGACGGGACGCGTTCGGCGAACAGGGCGGCGACCATGGCCTGGAGATGGTTGTGCAAGACCACGCCACTCAACGGGTCGAATCGGCCCGACAGCCGGAACATGCCGGTTCGTTTGTCGGTCCACGTGTGCAGCGCGGTGTCGCGGCGTTGTTGGGTGAAGCGGAACATGCCGTCGTCGTTCTCGAGTGCCCGTGCGGCACGGTTGAGGGTGCGGGCGAGGTCGTCGGACGTGGCATTCGAAGTCGCCGCTTGATCGATCAGGGCGGGCAGTGCTGCAGCGAACGCGTTGGCGTGTTTCTCGTCGATGGTGCGCAGGACTTTGGCAACGGTATCGACGTGGGCAGCCTGGAGACGGCCGGACTGCAGCGGTTCAGTCAACGAGGGAACTGCGGCGAGGGTTGCCGCTCGTGCGAAGACCCGGTCGCCGGCATGGCGTGAGCGTTGCGTTGCCGCGGCGAGTTCGGCGGGTGCGTTGTGGGTGAGGTCGTTGAGTCGACGGGCGGCTTCGAGCTCGACGGCATCGAGAATGCCGCGTAGCTGTTGGACGCACGCGAGCGCAGTGAGGATCGTGCACTTGTCAGCCGTAGCGAAGTGCACGCGGCGAAGCTCGCCCATGATGCCGTCTGCCTCGGTGAAGTTCATGCGTACAAGTGTACGAAAGGGGTATGACAAATCCGGGGGCCGACGAGAAGAATTCGGAAGAACTTCGGAACTTTTTCGACGTCCGACTTCAGCCGACTTGCACGACCGATTCGATCGGCCGGGGTAATGGGTGAGCGATGACGCGCTATGCGCCGCGACGTCCGCGGTCGAAACAGTCGTCGGCCGTCGCTCGCGCCCGCGCTACTAGTGTCCCGAATCGCAAGTCCGCTGCAGAATTCTCGGCCAGATTCCGCCGTGGCGGCGTCCTCGTCGTTGCGGTTGGACAAGGCATGCGCTGCCTCCTGCGTCCTTGCCACGACGAAATCTGACTCGCGAATTCCGCGAGCTACTTACGATTCGGGACACTAGGCATAGGCCGCGAATAGATCGGCGAATGCCTTCATCTGGCCGCCGGATGCCGCCGCCGGAACGAGGATCGGGGTGACGCCAGCTGCCTGCCACCGCTCCACTCCCTCGCGCACCTGCGCGACGGATCCCGAGAGTGTGACGTCGTCGAGCCAGCGGTCGGTCATCAGCGTCGGCAGTCGATCGCGGTCGCCTGCTTCAAGTGCGGCCTCGATGGCCACCATCTCCTCCTCGAATCCGGCCGCCTTCCAGTAGTTGCGGTAGTTGGGGAGGCGGATGTACCCGGAGAGCGTCTTGCGGTGCATGGCGCGTGCGGCATCACGGTCGTCGTCGATGACGATGGGAACCATGTTGCCGAGGAAGAACTCGTCGGAGGAGTTCGCACGGGCGCGCGCCGCCTGGGTTGCGATGTTCGACACCGAAGCATTCGCCCACACGGCACCTTGGCTGATCTCCGTGGCGAGGTCGAGCATCTTGTCGCGCAGGGTTGCCAGCACGAGTGGGGGGAGCGTTCCCGATGCGCGCTCGTTCACCCGCATCTGCTCAACGTAGGCGCGCATATCACTGAGAGGTTTCCCGGCAATTGCGCCGAGCTGCTGGTGGACGGGTCCGTGGCTGACGCCGAGCCCGAGGCGGAACCGTCCGCCGCTGATCTCGTGGAGGAATCCCGCATGGTTGCCGAGATCGATGGCGTGGCGCAGATAGATCGGCTGGATCGAAGTGCCGAACACAATGGAGGACGTGGCGTGAGCGATCTCCTGGCACAGCGCCATGCAGTCGCCGTAGCTCGGACACCAGATGCCGGCGAAACCCCGGTCCTCCAGTTCCTTGGCCAGTGCGATCGTGGCGGCCCGGCGTCCGGGAACGGCGATGAGGGATACGGCGGGCATGTTGGCGTTCATGCCGGGAACAGTACCCACGGCTGGGTCATCTCGCGAGCGAGCCGGTACTGTGCATCGGACCCGCCCCACATCGCCTGACTCGCAAGGAACCACCATGCCCGAAGCCTGGATCATCGACGCTGTTCGCACGCCCCGAGGAATCGGCAAGGTCGGCAAGGGGTCCCTCGCCGACATCCATCCGCAGGTGCTCGGAGCAACGGTGCTCAAGGCCCTGCGCGAGCGCAACAACCTCGACACCGCCGATGTCGACGATGTGGTGTGGGGCACCTCGTCACAGACAGGTACCCAGAGCGGTGACATCGGTCGTATGACGGCACTCACCGCGGGCTACGACATCCGGGTCAGCGGCGTCACGCTCGACCGGTTCTGTGGCTCGGGCATCACCACCACAAACATTGGCGCGGCATCGGTGATGTCGGGGCTCGAGGACGTCGTGATCACGGGTGGGTGCGAGATGATGTCGAGCCACAGCGTGAACGGCAAGGGCGGCCCGCGTCTGCCGTTCATGGACCGGGGCAACATGGAGCTGCGCGAGCTCCATCCGCAGACGAACCAGGGTGTCGCCGCCGACGCGATCGCCACGATCGAGAAGATCGAGCGGCGAGCGCTCGACGAATACGCGGCCGAGTCGCAGCGCCGAGCGGCCGTGGCCATTGCCGAGGGACGGTTCGCGAAGAGCCTCGTCCCGGTGATGCGCGCCGATGGCTCCGTCGCACTGGACCGCGAGGAGTATCCCCGTCCAGGCTCCACCGCCGACAGCCTCGGGCAGCTGCCCTCATCGTTCGCCGCCCTCGCTGACATGGTGCTCGACGACGAGGGCAACACCTACCGCTCGATGGTGCTCAAGCGCTACCCCGGTCTCGACATCGACCACGTGCACCACGCCGGCAACTCGTCGGGTGTGGTCGACGGAGCGGCCGCGCTGCTCATCACCAGTCCCGACTACGCGAAGGCCCACGGCCTCAAGCCGCGAGCGCGCGTGGTGGCGATCGCCAACGTCGGCGACGACCCCACGCTGATGCTGAACGCGCCGGTTCCGGCCGCTCGCAAGGTTCTGGCGAAGGCCGGGCTCACGCTCGACGACATCGATCTGTTCGAGGTCAACGAGGCATTCGCCGTCGTCACCGAGAAGTTCATCCGCGACCTCAACATCGACCGCGAGAAGATCAACGTCAACGGGGGAGCGATCGCGCTCGGCCACCCGATCGGTGCGACGGGTGCGATGCTCATCGGTACGGTCCTCGACGAGCTCGAGCGGCGTGGCGGGCGTTTCGGCCTGGTGACCATGTGCGCCGGTGGCGGCATGGCCCCCGCCGTCATCATCGAGCGCCTGTAGGAACGCCCACAGAGCGCGGGACTGGCTCGCCTGTCCCGGGCTGTGGAAGCGTTCGGGGTATGTACAGCGAAATCCTCTACGAGGTCACCGACCCGGTAGCCGTCATCACATTGAACCGTCCGGCGTCGATGAACGCCTGGACGGACACGATGGACGGCGAGATCAAGGACGCGCTCCAGGGCGCGGCAGCGGACCGGTCTGTCGTCGGCATCGTGATCACCGGCGCCGGACGCGCGTTCTGTGCCGGTGCCGACATGAAGACCCTGAGCAGCCTTTCCGAGGGCGGCGGCGCCGATCGACCCGATCGCCAGGCTGCCGCCGCGAGCGCCACCGAGGCGACCGGCGAGTTCACCGGGCGGTTCCCGTATCTCATGACCATCGACAAGCCGATCATCGCCGCGGTGAACGGAGCCGTCGCCGGGATGGCGTTCCCGTTCTCCCTCTGCTGCGACCTTCGCGTCGTCTCACCCGACGCGTTGTTCCTCACAGCGTTCGCCCAGCGCGGGTTGATCGCGGAGTGGGGTCTCAGCTGGCTGCTTCCGCGTCTCGTCGGTCCATCGGTGGCGCTGGATCTTCTGATGTCGTCTCGCAAGGTCGGGGGCGAGGAGGCCCTGTCGATCGGGCGCGCGTACAACCTCGTCGAGGGCGGAGATATACGGCCCGTGTGCCCCCCCGACAACGAGGGGCTGGGGCCCACGGGGGAGCCGGCGACGGTGGGCCGCCTGAAGCGGCC
>JANMYF010000285.1:0-2733 GCA_031381685.1 Acidimicrobiia bacterium | reverse complement strand
TGCGGGCGTGCTGACCGGGTACCAAGCCCGACAGGTGAGTTCAGCGAACTGGGTGTTCTTCTTCAGCTTAACCGTGCTCGCCTTCGCATATCTGGGCGGCGTGACGTCCATCAGCGGGGCGATCGTTGGCGCCATGCTCATCCCGAACGGTGTTGTGACCATCTGGGCGAATACCCATTTCGACAACGCAATCGACGCGGATCTCACTTATATCCTCGGTGGACTTGCGCTGATCGTCACTGCGATTCTCAATCCGATGGGTATCGCCCCCAAATTTCAACCCGTGGTCCAGCGTCTCGGCGGGTTCGTACGAAGCGCCGGCATCCACGACTGGACCGACGCGGTGAGAAGAGTGGCGCCAGGGGCAGTTCTGGCCGGCACGCCGGTGATCGTGCTGCTCTGGACAAAGGCGGAAGAATGGAGAAATTGGTACCTGCTCCTCGTACCCGCGTTGTCGCTCGTCATCCGAAGCGTCGTCGCAAAGCTGGCTGGCTTCCGACTTCTCGTATCACCGGCTCACAGAATCCGACGCATGCGGCGCACGCGGCGCGAGCGAACGACATGGACACCCAAGTGACGTAAGGAGCCCGAGCGGGTTCGTTGGTGCATTCACCCAGGAGTGCACCGAAGAGCGGTTTCGAGTCGAAGGTCTCTGGCCTGCGGAAATACTGCCCAAAACTGGTGTCGAAGGAGGGACTTAAACTCCAGAACTACGTGTACTTACTAGTCCAGTGGATAGCGTCGTCTGTCCTGGTCAGTGGGCTGTTTTGCCAGTACGTGTGCCTACGTTCTGACGTCTGATACCCGCTCGTTTCGGGTCGTTCGCGGACAAAGTGATGACAAATTGCTGACAAGCGACACAAGCTGTTGGTAGGCGCGCTTAAAACTTCACACGATGCCGAACTCCGCCCGGAACCGCTCGGCGAACGCTGGCACACCTGCGTTGCCGAGGGCCGCGACAAGCTCGCCGACTGTCATTGACGGGCGACGCTTCTCCCCCGCAATCCGGCTGACCGTCCACAGCATCTGCTCGGACGATATCGCCAGCTGCTCGCACAAATAGGCATCGGCGTCGAGCACTCGAATCGACATCTGAGACAATGGCTCTGCGGGAAAATGCTTGAGGTTCCGCGTTAGCAAGACCGTGGCTCGGCCGACCTTCGCCGCTGCGATGTGCTTGCGGTCGTCGAGGTCTTCGCTCGGCATGTCGTCCACCTCTGCGCGGCATACGAGGCCGTCGGGATCTCCCCGTCTTCGAAGAACTCACGAATTGCGGAAACGATCGACGCCGCGGATTCGGCCGACCGTTGGTTGTTCTCGACGATGACCCGCTCCCACTCGTCGAGAAGATCGTTTGACCAGATGAACTCGTGCATGCCGTCCTCGGCCATGCCAAGCACCAGATCCATGATGGAGAACGGGAACAGGACGTTGGTGTCCGCAAAGACGCGCTCCACGTGGGTCAGTACGGAAGGCCGTCGGCTTCGACGATCTCCATGATCTTGCGGCGCCCAGCCTTCATGCGGGCGCGCCGTTCCTGAAAGACCAGCACGTCGCTCAGCAGCACCTTGCGATGTCGACTCTGCGGGAGGTGCTGCGACGGAATCGCGCCGTCGTCGAGAAGTCTGACAACGAAAGGTCGAGAGAGTCCGAGAAGGTCGGCCGCCTCCGCAGGGCTGAGGGCCACCTCCGACGACATCACGGTCACCGAGTGTCCCTCGGCAAGCTCGCCCGCCGACGCTTGAAGGATCCGCAGGAGCGATTCGCTGAGGCCGACAATCGAACCGTCAGGAAGACGCAGCTCGGCCCGGCCAGCGCTGCTCACCAACGTTGCATCGACCAACTTGCCGGCAACCTCACGGTCGTCGGCGCACGGCTCCACGCGAACCGCTCCGCTCATCACACTGGACCTAGACACTGGGACTCCTTATCTGCAACAACTGTAACCATAGATTCGGTTGGCGGTCAACCCCTCGACGGGCAACTCGATCCCGAGGGATCGAGCGCCGAGTCACACCTTCGCGCCAGCGAGCCGCTTCGACACCTGGTTGGGTAGCTGACGCGCCCGCGCCCAGGTTTGCGGATGTCCGCCGTACACGACCTCGAGTCTGTTCCGAAGATCCTTCTCGTTTCGCTTGTCCATGAGCCGGTACCGCATCGAGGACTCAATCGCTTGCTCGATGAGTGAGCCTCGGGTTCCCGAGTCGAGCGCATCAGCGATCGACCGAGCCGCAGACGTGACCCGAATGCCCTCACGCGCCAGTCGATGTCGAACCTGTCCAGGGTGTTGAGCCACAACCGGTAGTACGACGGACCCGCTCGGCGCATCCGCCTCGGAACGGTCACGTTGATCATGCGGGGATTCACGTCGCAGAGCTCCCACAAAGACAACGCGCTCTCGTGCGATGTGACGCCTTCGCCATCGGCCCACAGATTCGCTGCCTTGTACTCGTCGTGGCGCTGGGCCGAGAATGACACGATGCGGTACAGCCCGTGCCCACTTCGAACGAGCACACCTCGCGACGCCATCTTTCGAAGTTCAAAGGCCGGGACGCCCACACCCTCCCCGTCGCGCACCGTCACAAACCCCCGCTGCTCGCCCGCAACCTCGAGAAGCTTCGCCAGGTAGCTCATGTCAAAAGCGTACTATGGCGGCGCGTTATTGACTGGCGAAGATGACCAAATCACCACTTCGATCACGCCGACCCCTTCGCGCCAGACCTCGACGACGTC
>JANMYF010000230.1:0-6426 GCA_031381685.1 Acidimicrobiia bacterium | reverse complement strand
GTTCGCTTCGTCGAGGCCGTTACCTGACCACTCTTTCGGCGGCGATGTTGTTGGCGGCAATCCAAGTAGTAAGCGTACGTTCTTCTCTGGCGCAGACCACCTCCACCGTTCCCGCAGAAGTTCCCTCGACCACCAAGGCGGCCTCGCCGCCGCTGAAGCGGCTGGCGTTGCAGACCGTGGTGGCCGGGCTCGTCGAACCGATCGACGTCGCCGCGCCGCTTGATGACGGTCTGCTGTTCGTGGCGCAACGCGCAGGCACGGCGCGCGTCATCGACAACGGCCGGCTGCTGAAGGAGAGCTTCCTCAACCTCAAGGGGTTCGTGAAGTCGAGCAGCATCGAGCAGGGATTGCTCGGGATCGCCTTCCATCCGAAGTATCCAGTCGATCGTCGTGTGTTCGTTTTCCATACCCGCAAGGACAACGACAACCTGCTCGTGTCATACAACGTGGCGCCCGACGGTCGCCGCGTCGAACCTTCGAGCCGCCTCGAACTGCTCCGTATTGACAAAGCCGCCGACTCGGTCCGACACAACGCCGGAGCACTCCGGTTCGGTCCCGACGGACTCATGTACATCTCGCTCGGCGATGGCGCCCGCGCCAAGGACAACGGGCAGAACCCGAAGACACTTCCGGGTTCGATCCTGCGCATCGACGTGGACACGGTCCCCTATGCGATTCCCGCAGGCAATCCGTTCGCCGACGGGAAGAACGGACGTCCCGAAGTGTGGTGGTACGGGTTTCGCAATCCCTGGCGGTTCAGCATCGACGCCACATCCGGGCTCGCCTATATCGGCGACGTCGGCCAGGAGACCATCGAGGAGATCGACATCGTGAAGCTCGACGTCGCCGGGCTGAACTTCGGCTGGCCGATCATGCAGGGAACGAAGCCGTACCTCAAAGGCACCCCGGCAACGCCGCTTGTCGCCCCCGTCCTCGAAGTTCGTCACAACGACGTCGACAAGGGCTGCTCCATCGTCGGTGGTGAGGTGTACCGCGGCGCGGCGATCCCCGAACTCGACGGTCACTACTTCTACGCCGACTGGTGCTTCGGATGGATCCGAAGCTTCCGCTACGACGGGACAACCGCGGTCGACCGAAAGGACTGGAGCTCCCAACTCTCCACCGACATGGTCTCCGCGTTCGGGCGCGACGCCAAGGGTGAGCTCCTCGTCGTCGACTACGAAGCCGGCGCGATCTCGCGGATCGTTCCCGTCCGCTGAGGCCAGGTTCCATCGTACGCTCGGCACCGCCCTGGCCATAGCGCAGCGAGGGTGCCAGACTTGCCTGCACCTGCCACCGAAAGTACTGCCGATGTCACGGAACGGTTCGTCTGTCGAAGGCTCGGCCCCCGCAGCACCCGCACGGGTGGTCGAGCACCGAGAAGTGCTGCGGTCGGCGATCCTCGTCGTCGAGGAGGCCATGGCGGTCCCGTCGTTTGGCCGCGGCGGCGCGTGGTGCCAGCAGGTTGCGGGAGCGGCGCGTGCACTGGAGGCCGCCTTCGCCGACCATGTGCACCTCACCGAAGCACCCACCGGCTTGTACGACGACTTGTTGCATCGCGCCCCGCGACTGGCCAATCGAGTGGGCCATCTCCGCCGCGATCACGTCGAGATCATGAGCGGGTTGACCGGATTCCTGAACGCGCTCGACGCCGCGGCCGAGAACACGGGCTCGGTGGACGAGGACCGGGTTGACGCGTACCGAGCCGAAGGGACCCGGCTGCTCGGCCTTCTGGTCCGTCATCGCCAACGCGGTCTCAATCTCACCTACGAGGCGTACCAGGACGATCTCGGCGGAGAGTGAGATATCGCGGACCGGCGGCGGATTCGGCGGTGGGCCCTGACTAGTCCTTCGAGCGCCTCGGTCGCGAACGGAAGCTGTCGCCTCGGCATCGCCACGTCAGATCATTCGATGGTCACTTGGACTTCAGACGCCGCGGTCACCGCCAACTCGAAGCTCGCATCGAAGAACCCGCGGCGCACCTCAAGGCCGTCGACAAGCGCAAACTCCGTCCGACGGGCGCCGAGAAAGAACGGGAGCGGCCCGTTTCGCACCTCGACCACTCCGTCGACCGGACGGCCGATCCGCAAGACGAACGTTGCTGTTCGACCGCGTGCCGCGACGTTGCGAATCAGCGTCGTGCGAACCTCGGCGAGGCACTGATGCTGACGCATCAGCCGAGCCTACGGTGCTCGAAGTTGTCGCGCGTCGGAGGCCTCGCGCGAGTCAACCGAGTCGACATCCCAGACCTCCCATTCCGGCCGAAAAAGCGAAGAAAGAGGCATCTGGGAGCGCGCAGACCGCCGTCTGGGATGCGGAAGATTCACCTCCACTCGAGTTCCGCGCGACGTTCGAAAGCGAAGGAGGACACATGAGCTCTGGTGCCGCCGAGATCGCGAAGTCGATAGCCGCGGGAGACCTGTCGTCCCGACAGGCCGTCGAGAGTGCAATCGCCCGGATCGACGCAATCGACGCGGAAACGCGAGCGGTCGCGTGTCGTCGCTACGAGGCAGCTCTCGCCGAAGCGGACGAGGCGGACCGTGCGCTTGCGTCGGGACAGTCGTCGGGTGCGCTGCACGGTGTTCCGATCACCGTGAAGGAATGCCTTGCGGTGACGGGTCTGCCGACGACGTTCGGCATCGAAACCCGCCGCGACGACCGTGCGACGAGCGACGACCCCTACGTCGCCCGGCTGCGCGCCGCGGGGGCGATCGTGGTGGCCACCACGAACGTCGCCCAGGTGTTGGCATTCACCGAGTCGGACAACCCCGTGTACGGAAGAACATCGAACCCGTGGGACCGCGATCGCTCCCCGGGCGGCTCGTCGGGCGGCGAAGGAGTCTTGACGGGCGCAGGCGCGTCTCCGCTCGGAGTCGGGACCGATATCGGAGGCAGCGTTCGAATCCCGGCGGCATGGTGCGGCGCCGTCGGATTCAAGCCATCGGCCGGCGTGACCCCCGATGTCGGCACCGCCTCGTTTCCACTGCACGGCCCCATCGCCAGCCAGGTCGGTATCCTCGCTCCGACCGTCGCCGATGTCGTGCTGGGAATGCGGGTGATCTCGAATGGCGCCGTCGGCCACGACGCCGGTCTCCGGGCCGGTTTGACGATCGCCATGTCCGTCGACGATGGAGTGTTCGCAGCGTCGCCCGCGGTACGTCGGGCGGTGAGTGAGGCGGCTCGCGTGCTCGAGGCCGCAGGTTGCCGGATCGTCGAGTGGTCGCTGCCGGGCGAGGAAGCACTCGGGCTTCTGTATGGCGCTCTCGGCTACGGCATTGCCCCCCATTTCTCCGCGCTGCTCAAGGGCAGCAAGACGGACCGCCGGGTGAAGCAGCTGATCTCGCTCAGCCGTCTCCCGCTTCCGGTGAACACAAGCGCCGCTTGGGTTCTCGATCGGCTCGGCCAGCGAAGTCTCGCCGGGGCGGCCCGTCTGTTCCGAGCACCCCGTGACGAGGCCGCGTACGCGAGCCTTGTCGAGCAGGTGAGCCAGTTCAGACTGGCCACGGCCGCCCAGCTCGCCAGTCGCGGAATCGACGCGGTGCTTTCACCGACTGCGGCCTTGCCGGCAATCCGCCACGGCGCGAGCTACGACCTCGGCCTGATGGGTTCGTACGCCGCCGTGTAGAACACCCTCGGCTGGCCGGCCGGCACGGTTCCGTTCACCCGGATCCGTCCCGGCGAGGAATCCGATCGCGATCCTGGACGCGACCGCGTCCTCAAGAAGGCCAAGGAAAGCGAGATCGGCAGCACCGGACTTCCGATCGGCGTGCAACTGTCGGCGCCGGGCGGCTCCGACGACCTCGTGCTCAGCCTCATGCGAACCGTGGAGTCCGGCTCCAAACCCAGCTGACCTGTGCGGCACGTTCGGCGAGAGACCGCTTGAACACAAGGCGACCGGGTCCACAACGTCCAAGCGAGCATTGCGCTCCGGCCCCGAAGCTGTGCCTTCGTGCACACCACACACGCCGACGTCTCCCCGGTCGTCGAGGACCACGGACGCTTCCCCAGCCTGACGCAAGCGCGAGTGTCTTGACCGGTCGGGAGTCAACCGCCCGGGGCGTGGCCGCTACTGTGCGGCTATGCGTCTCACTACCGACGATCGGCTCGACATCGCAGAACTCCCCGCGCGCTATGCCGACGCGCTCGACCGTCTCCAACCAGAGCGCCTGCGCGACGTGTTCACGACCGACGCCGTGTGGGAGATGGTCGGCGGCACGCGCCTGGTCGGTCTCGAGGAGATCATGGCGTTCATGGGGCGCCCCGATGTGCACCCCGGCGCTCACCTGATGACGAACATCTACATCGAGACGGTCTCCGAAGACCCCCGAGACGGTGGGCCCGTCGTCCACCTGCACTCGCGAGGGGTGTACCCCGTCGGCGCATCGGATCGGCGCAACCCGACGGGCGTCTTCTATGGGCACTACGAAGACGACGTCGTGCGCACCGACTCGGGCTGGCGCATTCGACATCGGCGATACCAACACGGCTCGTAGCCGAACCCGGGGGCAGACCACCGGCGGTGCGAGAAGCGGCACTGGCTGTTGCCAAATCGACAACAACCAGTGGACCTTCTGGGACCGCTTTCAAACCCTCACTCCGTTCAACCGAGCGCGTCCGATCAACTCGACCGCCGGTAGGCGAACTCGGTTCCGCTGGCGACTCGTCGCTTGTAGATGAACCAGAACGGCGTGACGGTGCCTGCGTAGGCGACGATGTTGTAGACGAAGTGGAGGTAGGTGTCGCTGATGTTGAGGGCACGATCACCAATGCCTGGCACGGGCAGCCGCCGCCATTACGCAGGGCGTTGTGGATGATGACGATGTGCTCGATCAGGTGCCATGACTCCAGGCCCGCACCGGCAACGAGGAAAACACTGAAGGCTACCTTCGGCACGACGCCGGACTCGACTCGCTCGTGCAGGAGCAGCACGAGAGCGTAGAGCGAGACGAGGTACGACAAGTTGAAGCCGAAGTGCAGCCATTCCTCCGTTCCGTGGAGCTGGAGGAAATAGCCGAGCAGCCCGAGCGCGTCGTCGTCGGGCACGTGGAACACCGTCACCTGCAGCAGCTGGATGACGTGCTCGATGACGTGGATGCCTTGGATGACGACGACGGTGAGGTAGAACCGGAAGAACCCCGTCGACACGTCGTGTCGATCGAAACCGGCACGCGGGATCGACACGTCGTGTCGATCGAAGCCGGCGGGCGGGATCTGACGGACGAGCACCATCGACGTGCCTTTCTCGTGACCACGGTGCAGGAGAGTCCGACCCGCCCGGACCGTGCTCACGGACGACGATCGGTCACAGCGACTCGACCCGGCGGCGGCCGTTCGGGAACTTGAACGGGCCGCCGATCCGGAGCGTTGCCGTTATCTCCTCACAATGGGTCGCATCGGCCGGGGCCGAGCGGGAACGTGTATGGGTCACCGTGGACCCAGACCGGGATGATCCCGGCGTCGGTGAAGACGGCCTTGAACTGAGTCACATATGCCGCCGGTCCGTTGCCTGACACGTTGAAGTGGTCGATGAAGCCACCGTTCTGTGTGACCAAGTGGCTCGCATAGTGCCACACGTACGTATTGCCGAGGTTGTCGGTGGCGGTTCCCCGTCCCTGAGATTCGGTTCCCGACGCCGTAGTGATGTCGGTGAACGTTCCGTCGCCTGAGATGCTCGTTCCGTCAGGCAACTGATTGCAGTTGGCTGAGGTGACAGTGAACGACACAGGGTATGTGACGCGCGTCGCCCCCTTGCCAGCGGCGGAGGTCGCGTCCGCTCCGATGCCCAGCGTGGTGCCAAGGAGCACCGCCAGAACACCGACCGAAGTGGTCAGTCGTTTCATGGGCCCAACTCCGTTCTGTGCGCCGCACTAGGTGTGCGCCGTTCAGACAGTGTGACGCTGCGTGTCTTCGAAGTCCATCGCCTTAGCTTGATATCGCGAATCGACGTCGATGCCCTCTCCAACCCTGCGCCCACACTGCGCACCGCCCAGGGTTTGAAAGCGACGACGATGGTGGACCGTGAGGGCCTCGAACCCCCGACACCCGCCTTGTAAGGGCGGTGCTCTACCAGCTGAGCTAACGGTCCGCTGAAGCGGGCTGCCAGCTTACCGGGGCAGCGATCAGGCGGCGTTCGGGTACAGGCGAAGGAAGTTCTCGGCGTAGAACTTGTCCTTCACGACCGGGGCCGCGTCGGCGAGACACTTCTCGAAGCGGGCGATCGGATCGCGTCCGCCTTCGGTGTGCGGATAGTCGCTCGAGAACAGATAGAGGTCGTCGTTCGACTCGGCCACGAGACGGGCGACGTCTTCGAACACGAACGGCGTGAAACCCATCTGCTGGGTGAGCTGCTCGCTGGGAGTCCGCGTGAATCCGGCGAGGTTGTGGTCGACACGCGCATACGTCGAGCACACCGTGTCGAGGCGACGC
>JANMYF010000227.1:0-21390 GCA_031381685.1 Acidimicrobiia bacterium | reverse complement strand
GCGTATCACGGCAACGAAACGCTCGATCCGGCAACGCTCCCACTGCGCTACGCCGGGTTCTCCTCCTGCTTCCGACGCGAAGCCGGTTCGTACGGCAAGGACACCAAGGGCATCATCCGGGTGCATCAGTTCGACAAGGTCGAGATGTTCGTCTACTGCGATCCGGCCGACGCGGTTGCCGAGCATCAGCGGCTGCTCGGGTGGGAGAAGCAGTTCCTCGACAAACTCGAGGTGCCGTACCGGGTGATCGACACGGCGGCCGGAGACCTCGGTTCGAGCGCCGCCCGGAAGTTCGACTGCGAAGCGTGGCTGCCCACACAGAACACCTACCGAGAGGTCACGTCGACGTCGAACACCACCGACTTCCAAGCGCGGAGACTCGGCACCAGGATAAAGCGGGACAAGGGCACGGACGTCGCGGCAACGCTCAACGGAACCCTCTGCGCGATCGCCCGTACGATCGTCGTGATCCTGGAGAACCACCAGCAGGCCGACGGTTCCGTGCGCGTACCCGAGGCTCTCCAGCCGTTTCTCGGCGGCCGAAAGGTGCTCGAGCCCCGCTGAGGTCACGTTCGGTGCCGCGAGTACCGGTATTGGTAGTGAGAAACATTCTCGTATAGTGGATCGTATGATTCGTCGCTCGTTGCGCTCGGCCGTGTTCGCGGCTGCAGCCGTTGTCTCCCTGGCCGCATGCGGGTCATCGAGCAACGACTCGTCCTCGGAGGTAGTTGCGGGCGTCACCGACCCATCGGCGGCCGTTGTCGCGGTCAGCGAGGCGGTCGCGGAGACAATCCCAGTCGCCGCCGACTCCGTCGCGGGTGCTCCGGCCGGGGCGTCGATCAAAGCGGTCGCTATCTTCTACCCCATTGCGTGGATGGCCGAACAGATCGGGGGGGAGCGTGTCTCGGTGACCAATCTCACGCCTCCCGGCGTGGAGCCCCATGACCTCGAGCTCGCACCGGATCAGGTCGACGCGCTTACCGACGCCGACGTTGCGATCGTGATGGGGCGTGACTTTCAGCCCGGGCCGGAGAAGATCGCGAAGAGCCGGAAGAAACCCACTGTGGTGTTCCTCGACGCCGTCAGTGCCGGTGACGGGCTGGTGGAAGAACATGAAGATGGTGCTGCCGGTCATGATCACGCCGATGGCCTTGACCCGCACGTCTGGCTCGATCCGAGGATGTTCAGCACCGCTCGGACCGAGATCGTACGTGCGCTGAGCGAAATCGATCCGAGCGGCGCGGCCGACTACGCCCGGCGATCCGAGGAGCTCGGCGTAGTGCTCGCCGAACTCGATGCGTCTATGGCGGCCGGTTTGAAGTCCTGCAAACGGCGCACGATCGTCACCGCACACGAGGCGTTCGGACGTCTTGCCGTGCGCTACGGACTCACCCAGGAAGGCATCGCTGGCTTGTCACCCGATGCCGAACCGGATCCTCAGCGCATCGCCGACCTCGCCGACCTGGTGAAGAAGCAGGGCCTCACCACGGTCTTCTTCGAAGAAGTCGCGCCACAGAACTTCGCCGACACCCTCGCCCGGGAGGCTGGCGTGAAGACCGCCATGCTGAGTCCGCTCGAAGCACCGACGCCCGAGGAACTGGCTGCGGGCGCGTCCTACTTCACGATCATGCGGACCAACCTCGAGACGTTGAGGACTGCGCTCGACTGCGGTTAGGCGCGAGCGCAGTAACCTCTCTTCGGTGGGAGCGAATCGACGCACCGACGTGTTCGGCATGCGTCGTGCGCATGGTCGGCCGCTCTCTCTCGGAGTGATCGCCTGTCTGCTGGTCGTCTTCTCGGTGCCGCGCCCGGTGCAGGCAGACGCAGTGTCAAGCAAGCGTCGTGAGGCGGCCAGGCTCGCAGGATCGATCGAATCACTCGGTGACCGGCTTTCCGCTCTGGCGGAAGACGAGAACGAGGCGCAGCTTCGCCTCGCGAAACTTCAAGCGCGCGTACGAAGCAGCGAACGTGATCTCGCGGCGGCCGATGCCAAGACGGTCGCTCTCCAATTGCGTGCCCGCCGCGCCGCGCTTGTCGCCGTGACCGACCCGTTCGCTAGTGCCGGAATCGCCATCGACGGCGCCGCGGCGATCGATGAGTTCGAGCGCAGCGCGGTCCTGACCGAACGGGCCCGCGACTTCGATCGGGATGCCATCGACGCGTTGCGCGCATCGAGGGAAGACATCGAACGCAAACGCCGAGTTGTCAGAGCCGCGCGCGCGGACGCCGAGAACCTGCGAGCGACGGTGGCGAAGAAGCGACGTGACGCCGACCGGTTGCTCTCCCGCTATGAGGAGCTTGAACGCAAGGCGAACGGCGAACTCAAGACGCTCGTCGCCCAGGCGGAGAAGGCACGGATTGCCGAAGAGGCCAGGCGCTCGCGTCTGGCGATTGTGAAGCAGCAGGAGCTGGCCCGTCGCGAGCTCGCTGCGCGGCAGGCGTCGCTGGCCCGTTCGTCGAGTGCGTCGCGCGCGGCGGCGATCAAGAAGAAGGAGGAGGCGGACAAACGACTTGCCGCCCTTCGTCGGGGTGGATCGGGCGCCACTCGGCAGGAGGTCGCTGCTGCACGGGAAGTCGCAGCAGAGGCAGCGATGGAGGCCCGCTCTTCGACGCGAGGCACCGAAGCGAGGGAACTCGCGCGACTGGAGATCGCCGCCGGTTCCGACAGCGGCGTTCCGCCGGCGCCGGGCGGTGCGAGCGCAGTCAGTGCGGCGTTGACCCAGTTGGGCAAACCGTACATCTGGGGTGCGTCCGGACCAGGCGGTTACGACTGCTCCGGACTGATGCTCTACGCCTGGCGGTCGGCGGGTCGTTCGCTGCCCCACTCGTCCCGGGCGCAGTTCGCCGCCACGACCAGGGTGTCCGTCAACCAGATCCGTGTGGGCGATCTCGTGTTCTACGGGTCTCCGATCCATCACGTGGGCATGTACATCGGCAATGGGCAGATGGTCGAGGCGTCACGTCGGGGAACTCCGGTGCGTACGCGATCGATCTTCCGGCGCGATCTCGTCGGCGTCGGTCGCGTCGGCTGAACGCGGCTGCTCTCGGGTCCCGTCAACTGTCGACCCGGTTGACCGGCCCGGAGTTCGCGGGCCAACCCGTATGCTCCTGTTGGTGGAAACGGTTCTCAGCCTCGAAGACGTTTCCTTCGCCTACGGGCAGGAACGCGTGCTCGAGGACGTGAACGTGTCGATCGGTGCAGGCACGTTCGTTGCGCTTGTCGGGCCGAACGGCTCGGGCAAGTCAACGCTGGTGAAGATCGCCCTTGGGCTGTTCCCGCCCAGCTCGGGGATCGTCTCACTGTTCGGGATGCCGTCAACGGACCCGGTCGCGCGGTCGCGGATCGGTTACGTCCCGCAGCGGCCGTTCCTCGGTCGTGACTTCCCGGCCACGGTTCGCGAGGTTGTCGCGTCCGGGGGGCTGGGTCGTCAGTGGTGGCGCGCGACACCTCGCGATCGGGTCGACGACGCGCTTTCCGTGGTTGAGATGAGCGATCTGGCGCGTGCCCGGATCGGCGAACTGTCGGGCGGGCAACAGCAACGCGTGTTCATTGCCAAGGCGCTCGTTCGTCGTCCCGATCTCCTGGTGCTCGACGAGCCGGTGGCCGGAGTCGACGTCGAGCAGCAGGCGCGGTTCTCGGCGACGCTCGGCCGCCTGCGCGACGAGCGAGGTGTTGCCATTCTGCTCGTCTCGCACGACCTGGCTGCAGTGGAGGACCGCCTTGATCGGGTGATCGTCCTGCGCAGAAGCATCCGCTTCGACGGTTCACCGGAGGAGCTCTCCCGCTCGGGCGTCAACCTCGGAACCCATGGTCACGATCTCCCTCGGTGGCTCGAGGAGATCGCGTGAACGTTCTCGCGACGCTTCCACTGCCATGGCCGTTCGAGCGGGAGTATCTGCAACTGGCGTTGATCGGAGCGGTCCTGGTCGGGGCCACCGCACCGATCACGGGAACCTTCCTCGTCCAGCGACGTCTCTCGCTCCTCGGTGACGGCATCGGCCATCTTGCGTTCGCAGGTGTGGCAATCGGACTCGTCACCGATGTGTGGCCCGTCTGGACCGCGTTGCTCACCGCGGTCGTAGGTGCACTTGCGATCGAGCGGCTGCGGGCACGGACGCGCGACAACGGCGATCTTGCGCTGGCACTGGCGTTCTACCTCGGCCTGGCCTTGGCGTCAGTTCTCCTCAGCCGACGTGGCAACGTTGCTTCCAATGTGCAGGGCTACCTGTTCGGTTCCATCCTCACGATCACCCGGTCCGATGCTGTTGCGCTGGCCGTGGCGTGTGCGCTGGTTGTCGTCGTCCTTTCGTTCGTCGGCCGCGCGCTGTTCTCGGTGATCGTCGATGAGGACGCCGCCCTTGCATCAGGGATACCGGTTCCTCGCATGAACGACCTGCTTATGGTGCTCACCGCGGTGTCTATCGTCACAGCGATGCGGGTGGTGGGCATTCTGCTGGTGAGCGCACTTCTCGTGCTCCCCGTCGGGATCGCCCAGCGGGTGTCGCGGTCCTTCCGTTCGACACTGGTCCTCTCCTCCGCAATCGGTGTGATCGCCGCCATCACCGGCCTCGTGGTCGGACGCGTGGCCCGGCTCGCGCCGGGTGGCACCATCGTGCTCACCCTCGGCGCACTGTTCCTCGTCGTCCTCGCCATCGAAGGCCCGCTCCGCCGCCGAGCCCGCTGAGCAGCCAGACCTGGGTCGGGATCTGTGCTCTGGGTCGGGATCTGTGCACTGGGTCGGGATCTGTACGAAAATGCCCGTGTTGCCGACCCAGTGCACCTGAGGCGACCCAGGTCGAACGCGGCGAGCGGTACGGTTCATGGCCGTGAATGCCGGGTACCTCGTGGCGGCGGCGGTCATCATCGCCACGCCGGGTGCCGATGTGCTGCTCGCCCTCGCCACCGCTCTGGCGAGCGGCAAGCGCTCGGCCCTTGCCGCGGTGGCCGGCATGTCCTCGGGATACCTCGTCCACGCGACGTTGGCGGCTCTCGGCCTCGCCGTCATCCTCGCCAGGTCGGCCGATGCCGTTCGCGTGATCGAGGCTCTGGGCGGGACCTACCTGATTTCCGCCGGTGTGCTTCAACTCCGTCGACGACGCGATCCACCGCCGACGGCCGAGTCGTTGGTCGAACCGTTCCGACGCGGGTTTCTCACGAGCCTCCTGAACCCGAAGGGCGCCCTGTTCTTTCTTGCGTTCCTCCCGCAGTTCCTGCCGAGCGGCAGCGGGCGAAACGTCGCGGCGTTCGGCCTCGGACTGATCTTTGCCGCACTCACCGTCGTCATCTACGGGTCGTACGCCCTCGCGGCCGGCACGTTGCGTTCCCGATTGGCGCGGCCGGGAACGTTCGTGACGATGCGCACGGTCGCCGGCGTCGTCTTCATCGGGCTCGGGCTGAGCAGCGCGTGGCGTGCGTTCCGCGGATAGCAGCGAGGGGCTGGAGGACGTGGACGAGGCTGACATCACCGCCGCCCTCGTCGGCCGCCCGGCTGCCGCGCAGTTCCCGGAGTGGGCTCATCGTCTGATCACCCAGTCGAGGCCGACGGGCGGGACAACAGGACCGCAAACGTCCGCTTCGGACGCCTGAGCCGCTCGCGGTTGGCGTGGCGAGCGATGCGTTTTCCCGTCCGTGGTCCGTACGTGTGTTTGCCAGGAGTGCCCGCCGGGCTCGACGGCGTCGGCTGCTCAGATCAGCAACTCCAGAGCAGCGATTGCCGCCGCCCGGTTCGTCGCCCCTTCGATCCGAAGCGTTCGAACATCGTCGGCCCACAACAAGACGTCGCCGACGATACGAACGGGCATCACCGAAACGTATCCGTCGGCGAGTTGTACGAGCACCTCGTGAGGCGAGCCCGAAATCCACACCGCTGGCCGACCCTTCACTGCAAAGAAGTCGAGCTGGGAGCCCTGACCGAGCAGCTTCTTGTTCATCGCGACGTTGCCGGGACCGGGTAGCTCGCTCACCAGGATCGTCGAGCCGCTGTCGACGTACACACTGTTGACGGCGATTGTTGGCGACCCCGGCGTCGGTTGCACCCACACCCGATCGGGTGCACGATCCTTCCGCACCGCCATCGGACGCCCGAGCTCGACTGACGCTTCAGCCACCGACGAGATGGTCCCGAGGTCAAGGTCGGAGATGGCGGATGGGAGTGCGGTGACCCGTCGGGTCGAGTCGCGCTCGATGCGTACAGAGCCGATGCCGAGCCAACGGGCGACTGCGCCGCGCGGTTGTGGTGCGACGATCAATGTGACCGCGACCATGAGCGCGCCAACCCGCCGCCAGCGGAGCCGGCGCTGATGACGACGTGGCGTCGGCAGCGTCCTGAGCCGAGCCAGCACGGCAGAGGTGAACTCGGCCGCGTCGCTATCGGAGGTGCGGGTGAAATCGGCGCCCATCTCGCGAAGGGAGTTGGTGATGCTCTCGATCGTTGTCATCGCCGGTCCTCCTCCTCCTCCTCATTGATCAGAAGTGCGCGTAGCTTGTCGATTGCCCGAGACGTTCGTGACTTGACCGTCCCAATCCGCCATCCGAGTATCTGCGCCGTTTCCCGTTCGGAGCAGTCGAGGAGGTAGCGCACCGCCAACGCTCGACGGTCGTTGTCTGGAAGCTGAGCCAGCGCCCGGGCGACCCGACGCCGGTCCTCGGACCATTCCGCTTCTTCGGCCGGACCGGTCGGTGTGTCGCGGTTGCGACGGATGAACACGGCGTTTCGACTCTCTCGGCGTCGACGGCTCCGTCGTTCGTTGCTTGCCTGGTTGACCACGATCCGAAGGAGCCACGGACGAAACGGTGATCCTGTGCGGAAGCCGGCGAGGGATCGGTAGGCGCGCAGAAATGCGTCCTGCGCGATGTCGTCGGCGTCCGATGGTCCGCCGAGCAATGCGGCCAGGCTCCGAGCGGCACCTTGATGACGACCCACGAGGTGTGCGAACGCGTCGACATCGCCCTGCTGTGCCGCGAGGACGAGGTCGTCGTCGGAAGCGATGCCGGCGTGGTCCACGGGCTACGGTCCGGGTGGTCCGAGCATCGAGACGTCGGCCAATCGTCCCCAACCTTCGACGATGGTTGATGCCCCGTCGAGCCCGGCAGTGGCTCCCATACCGAGACGCTGTGGTCCTCCTGACGCCGCCCCACCTCGCACGCGCAAGACGGCGCGAAATCGGGTCCACTCCGGTGTACCGAGCACCTGACCGCTCTGCTCGTCGAGGCGACCTGACGACCACACGAGGCTTCGCTGGCGAAGCCGGGCCACCGGCACGGCGTCGTCGGCCGGCGTCGATCGCAGGAGCAGGAACGGCGCGGTGACATGTCCCAGAGCGTGGTCGCCGGGGACGAACGCGCACGCCCCGGCGATCGTTCGCCCCGACACTCGGAGCGTCATTGAACGCCCGGTTCCGCGAATCGCAAGATTCCACCGTCGTCCCTCTACCTCTGCGGTCAGATCCAAGGTTGAACCGTCCTGGTCGGTCGTGACGAACGAGGCGGATCGAACTGCGCCACCGGAGACTCGGGCCAAACCGGCACGTCGATGCTGGTCGATGCCGAAGCTGTAGCCACCGGCGCGGCACTCGTAGTTCGGTGCTCCGGCGCTTGCCGGAAGCGTGCCAGCGGTCGCGGCGAGGATCACTGCGGTCAGGCCGACAACTGCGCGTCGCATAGTCATGAGTTCACCACGGGCGGACGACTCGTTCCGCGAACGCGGACGGCCGGACCCCATCTGCTTCCCAGCTCGGTGATCTGAGCGACGACGGCATCGCCGTCATCGACGACATCAATGGCCCCGACGGTGTGTCTCGGCCGAAGTACCAATGCCGAAGCGCGGGACCGGAGATTGTCGGGAAGGTCATAGCAGAGCGCCCAGCCTTCGGCGGTGTTCAGCGCATGGATGAAGGGGTGAAACGGTCCGTCGTAGAGGGTGTAGACGGTGCGGCCGTCCAATGACGCAACCCGGTCGAGCGGCAGGCCCTCCATGGGCCCGTCCTCAGCTTCGGCAGACGACGGATCGAAGCGAATCGTCTTCGTGACGAGTTTGCCGCCGACCGCGCCCGTCGCGACGTCGACACTGCGAACCAATAGCGACCAGGGCCGACCGACTCGGTGAGGAAGAGCGTCGAGCCGTTCGGCGAGATCGCGTCGAACGCCCATTGGCCGGCCAACGAGATGGTCCTCGAGCGAGCCTTCCCGACGACCGCGAAGGAGGACGACCACGTCGCCCCGACGCGCTGCGGCGCTGCGGCCAATGCGATGGCCGATCCGTCGAGCGTCGGTCCGGCGCGCAGCCCGCGAGACGTCACGACCGGGAGGCCGAACGGACCCGGGATCAGCCGTGACCACGACGTCGGTCCGGATGACCACCGGACCTCCGTGGCGGCTCCCTTCCGCGCCACTCGCCAGCTTCCCGTGCGCCCACCCGCGATCGTTCTGGCTGGCCGAGAACCAACGGGGGTCGCGGTGATGATGGCTGTGTCGGTTCGAAGCGATGCCGGGGCCGGTTCGACCAATGCGGCGAGCGCGACGAACGGAAGGACGCAGTGTCGAAGGCGATTGCTCATACCGGTACTACACCGCCGGTCCGAACCTGGTTCCGCCGGCGTGACACCGAGGCCGTTCATGCCTACCCTGCAGAGGTACCGGCGTGTTGTCGGAAGACGCAAAGAACGGAGATCATCGTGCTCGACCACCTCTCCATCCAATGCAGTGACGTCGCTGCATCGTGTGCGTTCTACGACACGGTTCTGGCCACGATCGGCGGCAAGCGGATCATGGACTTCGGGACCGTCGTCGGGTACGGAACGGCGTTTCCCTGCTTCTGGCTGGGGCCGCACCACACGGGGACGGGCTTTCGCGAAAGCCACATCGCGTTCACGGCACCGAGCCGCGAGGCGGTGCAGGCGTTTCGGGACGCGGCCGCCTCGGTGGGTGCAACGGTGCTCCACGAACCGCGTCTCTGGCCCGAATACCACCCTGGCTACTTCGGGGTGTTCGTCCGTGATCCCGACGGAAACAACGTCGAGGCCGTGCACCACACGTTCTGATCGCCGTGGCCGAGACGAACGAGTTCTACGGATCGCTTGCCGCGTGGTGGCCGCTGATCTCGCCGGTCGAGGAATACCGGGGAGAGGCGCTGTTCTTTCTCGATCTGCTCGGCGGGCGGCAGCGACCCGGTCGGACCCTGTTGGAACTCGGCAGTGGGGGCGGAAGCAACGCGTCGTACTTTGCGCCGTACTTCGAACTGACGCTCGCCGACCTGTCCGAGCCGATGCTCGAAGTGTCGCGACGCCTTGTACCCGGCGCCGAACACCTCTGCGCCGACATGCGAACGGTGCGTCTGGATCGAACGTTTGATGTGGTGTTCGTTCACGACGCCATCGACTACATGACGACCGAAGAGGACCTCCGCCGTGCCCTGACCACCGCCTTCGTCCATCTCGCGCCGGGCGCAACGGCAGTCGTCGTACCCGATGCGACACGCGAGACCTTCGAACCGGATCATGGCGCGGGCGGTACCGATGGTGACGACGGACGTTCGGTCCGGTTCCTCCACTGGACGACGGATCCCGACCCAAAGGGCACCGAAGCCGTCACCGAGTACGTCTTCGTCCTTCGTCATGCTGATGGAGCAGTGCAGGTCGTGCACGAGACGCACCGCACCGGCCTGTTCCCCCGCGCGACCTGGCTCAGGATCTTCGTGGAGATCGGCTTTGAGGCACAGCGGATCACCGAGGAGACCGACGAGGACCGTCCGGGCCGCGACGTGTTCGTCGCAGCCAGACCGTTGGCGCGAACGTGACGGTTTGCCTAAGACCCGAGGCCCGAGGCACTGCTCAACTGACGTGATGTTGCTGGCATGTGGGACGATTCGCACGTGACACAGCAAGAGGCTCGCGATCCATGGTCCGTCCGGGCCCATCAGCATTTCCCGCAGGGCTCGAACGGTGAATACGACTTCCCCGGTGGCTGGTCACCCGTGTTCGGGCGCGGTCAGGGCGCGGCGCTGTGGGATGTCGACGGACGCGAGTGGGTCGATTACACGATGGCGTGGGGCTCGGCGCTCGTCGGCCACGCCCATCCGCATCTCGTGGAGGAGATCGCACGCTCTGCCTCGAACGGCATCAATTTCGCGGCGATGTCGGAAGGCCTCGTGACCCTCGCCGAACGTTTGACGAGTCCGAGCATCGCACCGTGGATGCAGCGCGTTCGGTTCGTGACGTCGGGTAGCGAGGCCACGTCGACCGCAATCCGGATCGCGCGGGGAGCGACCGGCCGGCGGAAGATCGTGAAATTCGAGGGAGCGTTCCATGGCTCGCACGTCGAAGGTGTCGCGAACTTCATCTGGGGCAAGCGGGCGAGCTATCCCCACGCTGAGGCGACCGGCACGGGCGGAGCAGGTGCCGTCGGCGACATTCTCGTCTGTCCTTACAACGATTCCGTTGCCGCGGCGGCGCTGATCGATACGTACGCAGATGAACTCGCGGCGGTGATCATCGATCCGGTGCAGCGCTCGATCCTCGCCGAGCAGCAGTTCGTCGACACGCTTCGCGCCCGCACCTCGCACCACCGAGTCCCGTTGATCTTCGATGAGGTCGTCTCCGGGTTTCGTCTTGGGCTTGGCGGTGCGGCGGCCCACTTCCGTGTTGTGCCCGACCTCGTTGCCTACGGTAAGGCGCTCGGCGGCGGCTTCCCCATTGCCGTCGTCGGCGGGAGAAGCGATCTGATGGACGAAGTACGCGAGGATCGCCATGCCACCGACCGATACGTCTGGGCGGCCTCCACAACAGGTGGCTCGCCCGTCGGCGCCGCCGCCGCGCACGCGGTGCTCGACATCCTCGGCGCCCCGGACGCCTACGCGTCCCTTTATGCGAGTGGGGATCGTCTCCGCGGCGGGATTGCCTTGGCGGCTGGGGCCGCCGGCTTCCCGGTCGTCACCTACGGGATCGGCCCGCTCGTGCAATACCGCCTCTCTGCCACGCCGGTCCGCGACCTCGCGACGGAAGCGATCGCCGACGCCGGGTTTCGCCGCCACCTCGACCTGGCGATGGTTGCGCACGGCATTTTCATCAACCCGATGCTCACCAAGATCTACGTCTCCCTCGCCCACGGTGACGAACAGATCGATCGCTATCTCGACGCCCTAGAAAGGGCGATCGCCGAGCTCCGCCCAGAGCAGTAGAACGATTCACGCGACGGCGTCACTCACTGTTTTGTACGATCGGCCGGAAAGACATCTGCCCGACGCATCTGAACCCAGACGCGCACGAGGCCGTCGTCGCCGTGGTCGAGGTCGTGCGACGCGAGTCAGGACGTTCAGCCGAGATAGGCCTCTCGCACGCGGTCGTCCAGGAGGAGATCGCCGGCCGGTCCGCTCATCGCGATCTCGCCTGTCTCCAATACGTAGGCGCGGTCGCTGTGGCGCAGGGCGAGGTTCGCGTTCTGCTCGATGAGCAGGATCGTGACGCCCCGCGCTCGAAGGTCGTCGATGATGCGGAAGATCTCTTGGACGACGATGGGGGCGAGACCGAGCGACGGCTCGTCGAGGAGCAGAAGTCGTGGCCGACTCATAAGTGCACGGGCTATCGCCAGCATCTGCTGCTCCCCGCCCGACAACGTCCCTGCGAGCTGATTGCGTCGTTCTCGGAGTCGGGGGAAGCGCTCGAACTGTGCCTCGATGTCTTGCCGTGTCCTGGTCCGGTCCTTGGAGATGTAGGCCCCGAGTTCGAGGTTGTCCTCGACACTCAACCGGGTGAGGACACGCCGGCCCTCCGGGCTGTGAGCGATTCCCATGGCCACAACCTGCTCGGGTCGTTTCGAGAGAATCGACTGACCGTCGAAGCGGATGTCACCCGCCCCCGCCTTGACGATGCGCGAGATCGCCTTGAGCGTTGTCGACTTGCCGGCGCCGTTGGCACCGATCAACGAAACGACCTCACCCGTTTCGACGTGGAGGTCAATCCCCTGCAAGGCCCGGATTCCGCCGTACGAGACCTCGAGCCCAGAGATCGAGAGCAATGGCGTAGTCGCCGAGGACGTGTCGGCGGTCGGGGCCGCCGGGCTGTTCGTCATCGCGGTCACCCTTCTCCTCCGAGGTAGGCCTCGATCACGGCTGGATCGCGCTGCACTTCGGCGGGGGCGCCCATGGCGATCAACTGACCGAAGTTGAGCACGGCTATCTGTTCGCAGACCGACATGACGAGCTTCACGTTGTGCTCGATGAGCATCACCGTGAGATCAAACCGATCGCGCACGAAACGGATGAATTCCGTGAGGTCGTTCTTTTCCGACGGGTTCATTCCGGCCGCGGGCTCGTCGAGCAGCAGGACCTTGGGCTCGAGCGCGAGCGCACGAGCGATTTCGAGCCGCCTCTGCTCACCATAGGGAAGCGACTTCGCATCGTCGTGCGCGCGGTGGGTGAGACCGGTGAGCTCGAGAAGCTCCCACGACTGCGTCAGTGTCTCGCGTCGTTCGCGTCGCGCAGACGGAAGGCCGAGCACGTCGCTGAGAAGACCGGCCGACGTCGACAGGTGTTTAGCGGTTCGAACGTTCTCGAAGACGGTCATGTTGCCGAACAGACGGATGTTCTGGAACGTGCGAGCCACACCTCGTTCAGCAATCTCGAACGGTCGGAGCGTGTTGATCTCTTCTCCGTCATGAAGAAGTACTCCTTCCGACGCCGATTGCATCCCGGTGAAGAGGTTGAACAAGGTGGTCTTTCCTGCGCCGTTCGGCCCGATGAGTCCAAAGATCTGCCCACGCGCCACGGAGAACGACACATTGTTCACGGCGAGCAGGCCACCGAAGCGACGCGTGGCGTTCCTGGCCTCGAGGACGGTAACGCCCGGACCTTCACCGGTCGAGCCCGTGTTCGGCGACGTTGTGGCGCTCACCGCCCTCCCTCCGGTGCCGCGTCGGATGCGGGCCGGAACAGCGTGGTGTCGCGAGGGAACAATCGGTCGACCAACCGGGCCGAGATCAACCCCTTCGAGAGGAAGACGCACACCACGGTCATGATCAGCCCCTGCACGAATGGACTGATATTGAGCAGGACGTCGCGCAACCCACCCGGAAGGCCGTCAACCCCGGCGAGTGATCGGAGTGCTTCGAAGAGACCGGTGATCACCATGCCACCGACGATCGGACCGAGGAAGGTTCGCGTCCCTCCGACGACCGCCCCCGCCAGCATTGCCGTTGCGAGCGCGAACGTCGCCTGTCGATAGCTCCAGGCGTTCTGAGCGTGGGCGTAGATCGTTCCGGCGAACGAGGCGAACACTGCGCTGAGGACGAACGCCAGCACCTTGTAGTACTTCGGGCGGATGCCCATGGCCGAGGCTGCGAGTTCGTCCTCTCGGATCGCCGCGAGTGCCCGACCGGTGCGGCCGCGTTCGAGCCGGAACACGAAGTAGGCGCACAGGATCACGAGTGGAATGGCGATGAGCAGGTACTGCCATTCGAAGTCGACCGGCTGAGGCATGCCTTCCGTACGGAGCTGCCCCGGAAGCCCTGTCGCACCGCCGAACGGACCGAGGTGGCGGATCCGCTCGGGATCTCCCGGATCCAGAGGACCTTTGAACGGCCCGATCTGGTCCTGGAGCACCAGGATGCGGAGGATCTCGACGGCTCCGATGGTGACCAGGGCGAGGTAGATGCCTTGGAGACGGAGCGCGATCGTGCCGACGACGAATCCGAACGCGGCGGCGACGATGGCCCCGAGGATCAGTTCGACGACGACCATCTGCCATGGATAGAGCTCGCTGGTGAAGGTGATCTTGGCGAAGCCGAGGGGCACCTTCCAGTAACCGGTTTCGAAGTCCTCCTTGACCCACAGCACCGACACCATTCCGGTGGCGTAGCCCCCGATCAGGTAGAACGCCGGACTCGCCAGCGAGAGCTGGCCGGCCATCAGCGGGAGGTACGCCGACAGGCCACAGAGTGCGCCGGCCGTGAGCATGTACACCTTGACTGCCGGTGACAGGCCGGGCACGACGCTGAAACCGACGAGAAGCGAGAGGAGCAGAAGGCCCGACAACAGCGAGCGCGGCACGCGCATGTCAGACCTTCTGGATCTGGGCACGCCCGAGAAGACCCTGGGGACGGACGAGGAGAACGATGGCGAGTGTGATGAAGGGCACGGCGTCTTTCCACGACGAGCCACTGAAGTCCCAATCCCAGAATCCGATCCGGAACGAGATGCTCGAGACGACGGTTTGGAGAATGCCGAGGAGGAAGCCACCGAGCACGGCACCCGGGATGTCACCGAGCCCGCCGATGACGATCACAGCCAGGCCGATCAGTGCGTACTCCGATCCCATGTAGGGACCGGTGATGTTGAAGTTCGTCGACACCATGGTCCCGGCGACCGCTCCGAGTACGCCGCACAGCATGAAGGTGAACAGGATCAGCCGGTTCGTCGAGATGCCGAGCAGGCTCGACGTGGTCGCGTCTTCGGAAACGGCCTTGAGCGCTTTTCCCGTGCGGGTCCGGTTGAGCAAATACCAGAGTCCGGCCATGACGATCACGGCCACCGCAAAGGTGAGAAGGCGACTGGTCTGGATGATCACCGAGGCGACGTCGAACGACGGCTTGGAACCCGGGATCGGCTCAGGGGCCGGGAGTGGATCGGAACCGACGAGGTTCTGGATCAGATTCGAGAGCATGAGCGAAACGCCGAGACTCGAGACGAGCGACAGCAACGTGTCGGCGTTGCGGTTGCGCAGCGGTCTGAACGCGAATCGTTCGATGGCCACATTGACGAGTCCGGCGAGCAATGCGCCAAGGACAAGCGCGATCCAGAAGTTGAGCGAGAACGGCACTCTGGTGTTGGAGAAGGGGAAGTTCCCACCACCCAGGGTTCCTCCGGTCAGGACGTAGGTGAAGTAGGCACCGATGGTGAAAATCGCTCCGTGGGCGAAGTTGACGATGCGCAGGATCGAGAAGATCAGCGTGTAGCCGAGAGCGAACAACGCATAGACGCTGCCGATCGAGAGTCCATCGAAGAAGTTCTGGGGGAGGTTCCTGACGAACGACACAGCTTCCTTCGGCGCGCAGGGAGGAGAGGAACGGACTGAGTATGCATCGAGGTTGGGGTCACCCTGTGGAACGAGTGACCCCCGACCGATGCGTCCTCAGAACTTCACGTACTTGAAGACACCGGAGAACACGTCGCCCGTCGCACCGCGCTTCATCGAGATCTGTGCGACATAGAACGACTTCTGGTTGATCTCACCTTCTGGGGTGAAGCTGATGTCGCCGAGCGGCGTCGAGTACTTGCCGGCGAGCAAGGCCTTGTTCAGGTCGATTCGGATCTGCTCCAGGGAGCCGTTGAGCTTGCCGTCCTTCTCCAGAGTCCGAAGTGCTTCGGCGAACACGAGCACGCCGGTGAACGCCTGCGCGGCGATCTGCCCGGGGATGCGCTTGTTGTCGGCCTGGAAGAGCTTCGAGAATTCGACGTTCACTCCGTCATTGGGGATCTCGGGCGAATAGGCCTGGGCGACGATGAGTCCCTCGCACTGCTGTTTGCACACCGAGAAGGTCTGCACGACGTTGAGGCCGTTGCCGCCGACGATCGACCCGGAGTACCCGGTGTCGCGGAGCTGCTTGACGAGGTTCCCGGCCTGAGCAAGGCCGGAGATGACCACGAGGTCGGGGCGGTTCTGCCGTACGAAGTTCACCTGTGTCGTGAAGTCGGTGTCGTTCACCTTGAAGGTCTGCGGCGGCAGGAGTTCGAGGCCGCTGGCCTTCACGGCGTTTTGGAACACCACGGTCTCGCTGCGGCTGAAGGCGTCGTCATCGGCGAAGAACACGGCGGCCTTCGAAAGCGGGTCGATCGACGCGGCGAACTTCACGGCATTGCCGGCGTAGGTTGCGACACCCGCGGACACTCGGGCGATGTAGTCACCGATCTGCGGAATGCCGGCCGCGGTGTTCGACGGAGCGAGCACCGGGACCTTCTTGCGCTCGGCGATGGGATCAGCGGCGAAGGCCTGCTGCGAGAGGGTGGGTCCGACGATGCCGACGACCTTGTCGTTGTCGATGAGCGCATTGAACGCAGCGATCGCACCGGCCTCGTCGGCGCCGGTGTCTTGCACGACGACTTGGAGTTTGCGGCCGTTGATGCCGCCGTTGTCGTTGATGTACTTCTCGGCGACGGCCACGCCGAGGCGCTGATCCTGGGCCAGGTTCGCCGTTGATGCCCCGGAGAGCCCGAGGGCCACGCCGAGTTTGATGGGGGCGCCACCGGAGGCGGGGGTGGTCGCCGAAGCGCTCCCTGCCGCCGTCGTGGGAGCCGCGGTCGCCGCTGGCGCAGCAGCGACCCACTTGCGGCGGCTTCCGTCTTTGACGCATGTGAGCTTGCCGACGGTCTTACCGACTTCTTTCGGTGCGCAGCGGGCGCCCGCCTTCGGCGTCAGCGCAGACGCCGGAACCGACGCGACGATCGGCACGAGGACGAATACGGCAGCGAGTGCGCCGACACGCAGGCGAGCAGTCTTCACGGTTGGGTCTCCTTGAGGTAGTTCGGCCGCCCACAGAGTCGGCCGTGGCAGAGGGGGGGTGAGTCGCGCGGTGTGACGCGCGTCGCAGACAGGGCAAACTGTACCGACCCTGCTGTGGCGATGCGGACATCGGCCACGGGAACGCCTCCGGTGATCGATGGAATCGGTGCTCGGATGCTCGTCGAGCGCGGGCGAGCCGTGGCGACCGGTCAGTTCGCGCCGCTCTCCCGCACGATCTGCGTCGAGACCCGGGTCGCGCCATTGGCAACAGCGGCGCGGACCGCGGCATCGAGGGCATCGAGCACACCGGCTTCGTTTGTCGCCCGTACGATCGTTCCGAACGGCCCGACCTCGAGGGTCGCACCAGCGGCTTCGGCTGCCGCCCATGCCGCGACGACGTGCGGGCCAGGGGCACCGGGTACGAAGGGCTCGACGAGGACTTCCCCGATGACTGCCATGGAGCCACTGTACGGCCCGGGGAGGCCGAAACACCCGCCTCGGCACCGGATGTCGGGCCCGGACCGGCAGAACAGGCCTCGTGACAGGGGTGGCAAACGCGTTTAGTGTGTGCCGGGCGTCACGCTTGGTGACGTTCTGCACCGTTTGAACCCAGGGGGTTTGCAATGGCGAACGTTGTTCTCGAACACATCGGCAAGAGGTACGACAACGGCTTCGAAGCCGTTGTCGATCTCAATCTCGAGGTTGCCGATGGTGAGTTCCTGGTGCTCGTCGGACCCTCCGGCTGTGGGAAGACCACCGCCCTGCGCATGGTCGCCGGTCTCGAAGACATCACGGCGGGGGAACTGCGAATCGGCGATCGCCGTGTGAACGAGGTTCCACCGAAGGATCGCGACATCGCCATGGTGTTCCAGAGCTACGCGCTGTACCCGCACATGACCGTGGCCGAGAACATCGGCTTCGGCCTCAAGCTCCGCAAGATGCCCAAGGACGAGATCAACCGCCGAGTGACCGAGGCGGCCCGGATGCTCGCCCTCGAGGAGAACCTCGACCGTCGTCCGAAGCAGTTGTCCGGTGGTCAGCGTCAGCGTGTCGCCATGGGCCGCGCCATCGTCCGTGAGCCCCAGGTGTTTCTGATGGACGAACCGCTGTCGAACCTCGATGCGAAGCTCCGCGTGCAGATGCGTGGCGAGATCTCGCGCATCCAGCAGCGCCTCGGCGTCACCACGCTCTACGTCACCCACGATCAGATCGAGGCCATGACCATGGGCCATCGGGTCGCCGTGATGAAGCGAGGCGTCCTCCAGCAGGTCGACACCCCCCAGTTCATCTACGACAACCCGGCCAACCTTTTCGTCGCCGGCTTCATCGGTTCGCCCCCGATGAACCTGTGCGAAGTCGGCCTCACGGCTGATAACGGAGTGGTCGCCCATCTCGGCGACCAGAACATCGTCATCGACGAGTCGCTTGTCGCCCAGCGTCCGGGTCTCGCCCAGGCCGCCAAAGCCGGCCGTCGCGTCGTCCTCGGTATCCGCCCCGAGAACATGGAAGATGCTGCGCTGGCCGCGGCAACCGATGCGAAGCGGACGATGAAGGCCAAGGTCGACATCACCGAAGCCCTCGGTTCCGAAGTCATGGTCCACTTCGCGGTGGACGCACCCCAGGTGTACTCCGACGGAGCGAAGAAGGGTGCCGACGACGAGGAGACCCTCGGTCGCATCGGCTCGGACGCGGGCTCCACGTTCGTCGCCAGCTTCAATGCGCGCACCAAGGTCCGTCCCGGTGAGTTGGTCGATGTCCTCGTCGACACCCGGTTCGTCCATTTCTTCGAGATCGAGACCGGCGCCCGTCTCTGATCTTCACGCCGGTCCGGCGTGAGCGACGCGATGTCAAGAACCAGTGGGCCGCTCCCGTCGGGCGGCCAGCTTGTCGTTGTCGGTGATGTGGCGACCGATATCGTCTGCGCGCCGACGGGACCGTGGAGAGTGGGGTCGGACACCGACGCGACGATCTCGGTCCGCGCCGGTGGGTCGGCGGCGAACACCGCGGCGTGGGCCGCGTCCGCGCTGGAGGGTTCCGCAGGCGGACAGTCGGCTGATGTCGTGTTCGTCGGACGCGTCGGGAGCGACGATGCTTCGTGGCATCGGCGCGTCCTCACCGACGTCGGGGTGGATGCTCGGCTCGTGGTCGATGACGCCATGGCGACCACGCGCATCGTCGCGCTGATCGATGGTGTGACCGGGGAGCGCACGATGCTCACCGACCGCGGCGCAGGGACCCGACTCGCTCCCCCAGACATCGACGAAACACTCATTGCGACGGCCTCGTGGGTCCACCTCAGCGGCTACCTGCTCTTTGCCGCCTCTCCGCAGAACACGTTCCGTCACGTCGTCGGAATCTGCCGAGAGGCCGGCGTGCCGTGGTCGGTCGATCCTGCCTCTGCCGGGTACCTCGCCGATCTCGGGATCGATGCCGCTCGTCACCTGTTGGCGGGTGCCGCGATCGGATTCCCCAATGCCGAAGAAGCGCTGCTGCTGGCCGGCTGTCCGCCCGAAGGCGACGTCGACGCCGCGGCGTGCGCGCTCACCGAGCTCTGGGGCACCGTCGTGGTGAAGCTGGGTGCAGAAGGGGCGATCGTGGCTCGCGACGGTTCGATCCTCGGCCGGGCTGACGCGCTCACCGTTCCCGTTGTCGTTGACGCCGTCGGCGCCGGCGATGCCTTCGCCGGTGGTTGGTTGGCTGCCCAGCTCGGTGGGGGAACCGAACCCGAATGCTTGACAAGGGCCATCCGCACGGCGGCTGCTGCCCTCGGTGTGATCGGCGGTCGTCCGAATGGGCGGGTGGCGGTCAGAACGACCGAGGATCAATAATCCCGGCGAGGATCGCCCATCCGGATTCGTCGCCTCCGCGGTGGAAGTGGTCTCCTGCTTTCCGGCGAGAGTCCTCTACCGTGGCCGACATGACGAACATTGTTTCCACCATGGGAGACGTGGATCTCACGATCCGCATGATCCTCGAACACGGCGCCGGAGTGTTCGGCGACGCGTCGGTCGTCACCTTCACCGGAGACGGTACGACCAAGGCGAGTTTCGCCGAAATCGGGCGACGTTCGGCGCAACTCGCCAACGCACTCCATCACCTCGGCGTGGGGCCGGGCGACGTGGTGGCGACGCTGCAGTTCAACACCCAGGCGCACCAAGAGGCGTACTTCGGTGTCCCGGCGATGGGCGCGGTGCTGCACACGCTGAACTTCCGCCTCCACCCTGATCAGCTCGCGTGGATCATCAACCACGCGCATGACCGGGTGGTGATCTGCGAAGGCTTCCTTCTCCCGGTGTTGCTGGCCGTTCGCCCCCAGCTCACCACTGTGCGCCACATCGTGGTGGTCGGCGCGGTCCCGGTGGGAGTCGAGGTCCCCGCCGACGTGATCGACTACGACTCGCTGCTCGGCGCGCAGGACGTGACGTATGCGTGGCCAAACACGCCCGAGCGCTCTGCCGCAGCGATGTGTTACACGAGCGGAACCACGGGCGATCCGAAAGGCGTTGTGTATTCGCACCGCTCGACCTTTCTCCACTCGCTTTCCTTCGTCGGGCTCGCCTCGCTCACGGCGAACGACCGTGTGCTGACCATCGTCCCGATGTTCCATGTGAACGCCTGGGGCATGCCGTACGCCGCGTTCATCGCCGGCGCCGATCTCCTCATGCCGGGACGTTTCATGCAGGCCGAGCCTCTCTCGCGGTTCATGGCCGCGGAACCGCCGACGATGTCGGCCGGTGTGCCCACTGTCTGGAACGACCTTCTGCGGTATGCCGAGACCAATCCGGTCGACTTCTCGTCGCTCCGCAACGTGATCATCGGTGGCAGCGCCGTTCCTGCATCGTTGATCGAGGGGTTCCGGACGCGCCATGGCGTGCAGGTCACCCAGGCGTGGGGGATGACCGAAACCAGTCCGATCGGCGCCGTGTCCTACCCGCCTCGCGGGACGAAGCCGGAGGATGAGCTCAGGTACCGCACGAAGACCGGGCGGCCGGTCGCCGGAGTTCGCATTCGCATCGTTGACGACGACGGCTGCGCGCTGCCTCACGATGGCGTGGCCGTCGGGGAGCTCGAAGCGCTCGGACCGTGGGTCACCTCGGCATATCACGGCGTCGATGCCCCGGAGAAGTTCCACGACGACGGCGGTGAACGTTGGCTCCGCACCGGCGATGTCGGATCCATCGACGGCGAGGGGTACATCCAGATCACCGATCGCGCCAAGGATGTGATCAAGTCGGGTGGCGAATGGATCTCGTCGGTCGAGCTCGAGAACGCGCTCATGGGGCATCCGGCGGTGGCTGAGGCGGCCGTTGTCGCCGTGCCTGATTCTCAGTGGGACGAACGTCCGTTGGCATGCATCGTGTGGCGTGACGGTGCGACGGCGTCATTCGATGACCTGGCCAGCTTTCTCGCTGACCACGTGGCGAAATGGTGGATTCCGGAGCGGTGGGCGGCGATCACCGAGGTTCCGAAGACCTCAACGTTCAAGTTCGACAAGAAGGTGCTTCGGGCTCGGTACGGCATCGACGAGCTCGAGGTGGTCACCCTCGCCCGCGGCGCCGGCTGACGACTGATGCCCTTCGTTCCTACGATGTGCACGGCGCGGAAAACAAACGACCGACGCTGAAAGCGCCGGTCGTTGCACGTTGATGGGGAGCGAATGGCCGAGAAGCGGCGGGCCGGAAAGGGGGAGCCGTTCCGCAACTCGGTAGTCAGGTCAACTGCGACGACGTCGCCCCTATTCCGACCGCGAAGTGACTTCGGTCACGTGGGCAGGGGGGGGGGGGGCGCACAGAAGCCCATATGGACGCCGACGTCCCCGGTCAGAGCCGTACGGAGGAGGGGAACCACCAAGACGGTCGCGTATCCGTCGACCAGGCTCCCGAGGCCGAACGCGGTGAGCTG
>JANMYF010000226.1:0-3180 GCA_031381685.1 Acidimicrobiia bacterium | reverse complement strand
GGGTTGGTGATGGGGGCGAGTTTGCGGAGGTGTTCGCCGGTGACGGTTCCGTCGGCGAGGGCGTCGTCGGCGCCGGGGATGCGGGTGACGACATCGGCGACGGCTTCGGCTTTGGCGGCTTCGGCCGATGACATGCCGAATAGGCGGGTGAGGGTGGCTTTGGTGTCGCGTCCCGTTTCGGTTTTCATCACGCCAACTAATACCGCTTCGGCGGAGGCGAGTTCCCCGCGGAGTCGTCGGAGCTCACGTAACCCAACCTTGGCGGTTCCGGCATCCCAGTCAGACGCGGAGACGCGCGGGATCGACAGGCGCTTCAAGACCCCAATCTGTTCCTCGGCGCTGGTGCTCATGGAATCATGATAGAACATGTGTTCGAGTTTGTCAACTGGATTTTCGAGAATTTTCGAGGTGGGGCGAGAAGTGGCGCCCGCGGGATGTGTCGAACGAGGCATGATCGGCCGATGCAACTGTCGATCACCGGTGAGCATCTTCCCGGTCGGAGCTTCTGTCGTCCCGATGGGTCCACCATGGACAACGTGCACGTCGGCGTGCAGCTCCGACGCGACCCGGCCCACCTGATCCGCGCCGACGCTACCGAGGCGATCTGGGTGCTCGACATCGATGTTGTCCGAACGGACGACGGCCTCGACTTCCGCGGTCCGGCCGTTCAGGGAAAGCGCGGGGAGCGTTTCGTCTATCTCACCTGGGGCGATCTCGAGGCGGTTCACTTCGAGATGTTTCGACGCGCCAAGTTGATGCTCAACCGGATCGATCAGGACGTCGTGAAAGCCGCCATTGCGACGGGCCATCTCGTGGCGACAGTTCACCTTACGGATGAACGCGGTGGCCCTCGGTGTGCTCGGGTCGATCCTCCCGCGATCCGGTGGGCCGCGGGCGCAGGGCAAAGACAGCCGTGAGTCGCGAGTCTTTGCGGTGCAAGCGCAGGACCGGCTGTCAGACGGCGCCGGTATCGGCCGAAACCGTAGGGCGGGTCCGACGAACGTCTTCCCTCGGAGCGATGGCCGGATGACCTGTGCGTGACGAAATGCAGTGGTGGTCCGCCCACGAGATGGCGGCAGCGATTCGCTCCGGCCTCGTGAGCGAACGAGAGGTCGTAGACGCAGCCATCGCCCGTATCGAGGGTCTCGATCCGCTGCTCGGGGCGGTCGTGATCCCACTGTTCGAGCGCTCCCGCGAACGCGCGAGAGTTCGCCGGGACGGTGGACCCGTCGAGCTGTTCCGCGGTGTGCCGATGCTCCTGAAGGACGCGGGGGAGGAGCTTGACGGCACACCGCACTGGGTTGGGACGCAAGGGCTCCGGAGCGCCGCCACACGTTCGACGACCACAACGCTGTTGGCCCGGCGTTTCGAGGAGCTCGGCTTCGCCATCGTCGGCAAGAGCGCCTGTCCGGAACTCTCGGCGAGCTCGACGACCGAACCGCCGGGGTTCGCCCCGACGCGCAACCCGTGGGACTCGACCAGAACGGTAGGCGGGTCGAGCGGTGGATCGGCCGCCGCCGTTGCGGCCGGACTCGTTCCACTTGCGCACGGCAGTGACGCCACGGGATCCCTGCGCTTTCCGGCGTCACATTGCGGTGTCGTCACGCTCAAGCCGACCCGCGGTCGCATCCCGCAGGTTGCGCCTACCGGCCAGTCCGACCCACTCCACGTGTGGACCCAGTTTGCGTTGGCCCGCGACATCGAAGACCTTCGAAGCCTGCTCCCGCTCCTCGCGTCCGGCGGGGCGGCGCAGCCGCCGTTCCGAAGGTCGCTGCGGGTAGGGCTGCTCGACCACGATCCGATCATCGGGTTGCGCGTCGACCCCGTGTGCGCCGGTGCCGTCCGCCTGCTCGGCGACGCGATGTCGTTGCTGGGTCATCGGGTGGACTTCGGGTTTCCGCCGGCCTTCTCAACCTTGTTCGGGCCGTTCTGGACGGCGATGCAGGTCATCGAACCGTCGGTCCGTTTCGAGCAACGAACGTGGATGGAGCAGCGTCTCGCCCGGCGGTGCCGTACAGGTGATCTCACCGACGAGATCCTGGAGCTGGCCGAGCGAGGAGCACGGTTGCCGTCGTCCGCCGTCGAAGCAGCATGGGAACGCGTTCGAGAAGCGATGGCCCGGGTCCCCGACTGGTGGGATACCGGCTTCGACCTCCTCGTCACACCGGTGACCCTGGAACCGCCTTGGTTGTTGGGTGAGGTCGCCCCGGCGAAGACCGGCATGTTCTGCGCACCCTTCAGCTTCACCGGACAGCCAGCGTTGGTTGTGCCGGCCACGATGACCCCTGACGGGCTACCCGTAGGTGTGCAGATCATCGGACGACATGGTGATGACGAACTGCTGCTCGACCTCGGAGCAACTCTGCAGGGGGTCATCGGTTGGCTTGACCGGCGACGGCCGACCCCCGGTAGGGTGCACGAATGATCCGCGTGACCGTTTCCTATCCGACCAATGACACCAGCACCTTCGACCACGACTACTACCTGGCCAAGCACATCCCGTTGGTGAACTCCACGTGGAAGCCCACGGCGACGTCCGTCGACAAGGGCGTGAACGGTCCGCTCGCGGCCGCGGTGCACTGCACCTTCGAGAACATGGACCAGTTCAACGCGGCGATGGGTGACCCCGGAACCGGTGCGGTCATCGCCGACGTTGCGAACTACACGAACATCGCCCCGGTCATCCAGGTGTCGGAGATCGTCGGCTGATCAGCCCGGGCGGCGGACGAGGCGTCCGGGCCGTTGCCCGGTGTCCTGGTCGTCGGCGCGCGTCTGCACGCCGTTGACGATCGTGGCGCGGTAGCCCGACACCGGTTGGAGGAAACGCCACCCCCCAGCCGGAAGATCGGCATGGGCCACGGGCCGGCCGACGCTGAGCTTGTCGAGGTCGATCACGTTGAGGTCTGCGCGCATACCAACTTCGATGGTCCCGCGATCGGTGAGGCCGTAGAGCCGCGCGTTGCGGCGAGTCTGCTTCTCGACGAGGTACTCGATGCCGATGCGCTCACCTCGCACACGGTCGCGCGTCCACAAGGTGAGTTGGGTGGTGGGCGCAGTTCCGTCGCAGATCAGCTTCACGTGGGCGCCGGCATCGGCGAGGCCGGTCACGGTGTTGGCGTCGACGAGCATCTCGCGCATCGCGTCGAGGTTGCCGTTCACGTATCCGGCGCCCATGAGGGA
>JANMYF010000190.1:0-6540 GCA_031381685.1 Acidimicrobiia bacterium | reverse complement strand
GATCAGCGCGCGTAGCGTCCCATCCCTTGGCGAACACCGGCTCGTACTTGTCGATGAACGACCGTGGCACCTGATGTGGCGCATGGCAGGCGCCAAGGGCAACCCAGCACAGCCAGGGCAGGTTAGCGGCACCGGCCTCGTGATCGGCGATCATGCGGATGGCGCCGTCGAAGAGATCCTCGGTGAGGTGATAGCCCGACTCGAAGGTACCGGGCGCCGTGATGTGGGTGTTGTCCTGCACGAGTTCCGGCGAGTACTGGTCCGTCTCGGCATCGAGGAATCCGTAGAACCGATCGAAGCCGCGACCAAGCGGCCAGCCATCGAACGGGCCGGTCGGGCCCGACTCCGTGGTGGGAGTGGCGTGCCACTTGCCGAGCATGTAGTTGCGGTAACCGTGCGGTCGCAGCATCTCAGCAAGGGTTCCGGCGGACTGGGCGATCTTGCCCCGGTAGCCGGGAAAGCCCGAGTCGAAGTTCGCCAGACAGCCCATGCCGACCGAGTGGTGATTGCGACCGGTGAGCAGCGCGGCACGTGTGGTCGAGCACATCGCCGTGGTGTGGAATCCCGTCATCCGCACACCGCGGGCGGCGAGCGCGTCGATGGTCGGCGTGTCGATCTCGGAGCCGTAGCAACCGAAGTCACTGAATCCCACGTCGTCGAAGAGCACCACGAGAATGTTCGGTGCCCCACGCGGAGGTCGCGGCGCTCCCGGCCAGTACGGCTCGGATTCGTTCAGCGTGCGGCCAATACGTCCAGGGAATGCAGCCATGGGGGCGAGAACCTATTCCGAAGCGTCATGGTGTGCCGAATCAAGGGCCGCGCGGTCATCAACGGTGTGAGACGCTGCGCGCACCACTCCTAGAGTTCAGAGGTGACTCCGGAAGACATCGAGAAGGTGACGGGACCGCTCAGAGGACTGCGCGTCGTCGAGTTGGGAGTGATCCTCGCCGGTCCATTCGTCGGCAGGATGCTCGGTGACTTCGGCGCCGAGGTGATCAAGGTCGAAGCACCCGGCGTCGGCGACCCGATGCGCGACTGGGGGGCAGCCCGCGCTGACGGACCGAACGGCCCCCGGGCGCTCTGGTGGCCGTTCCTGGCACGGAACAAGAAGCTCATCACCCTTGATCTCCGTCAACCGGAAGGTCAAGAGTTGGCGCGATGCCTGATCGATGAATGCGACGTGCTCGTCGAGAACTTCAAGCCCGGCACGTTGGAGCGGTGGGGCCTGGGACCAGAGGTGTTGCTCGCCCGCAACCCGCGCTTGATCGTCGCACGGGTATCGGGCTACGGACAGTCGGGGCCTTACGCCCATCGGCCCGGCTACGCCTCGGCCGGGGAAGCGGCAGGAGGGCTCCGCTACCTGAACGGATTCCCCGACCAGCCGCCGCCTCGCATGGGCCTGTCAATGGGTGATTCGCTCGCGGGGATGTTCGCGTTCCAGGGCGTGCTGCTGGCGCTGTACAACCGGGCGGCGAATGGTGGAGCGGGTCAGGTCGTCGATGTCGGTATCACTGACGCATGCCTGGCGGTGTCGGAATCAGTCACCACCGAGTTCGCCAAGCTCGGAGCGATCCGCCAGCCGCAAGGCGTTCGTCTCGCCCATGTCGTCCCGTCGAACCTCTACACAACCCGCGACGGCCGACGCGTCGTGATCGCGGCGAACTCCGACAGTCTCTGGCAACGTCTGTGCAAGGTCATGGGACGGACAGACCTCGCAGAGAATCATCTGTACGCAGATGATCTCGGTCGCAGGAACCACGCCGACGCGCTCGACGCGGAAATCATGCAGTGGGCGGCAACGCTCGACTTCGATGATCTCGCGCGAAGACTCGATGAGGGCGACGTGGTGTTCGGACCGATCAACTCCGCGGAGGATCTGGTGAACGACCCTCACTTCCGAGAAAATCTCTCCCTCATCACCATGACCGACCCGGATCTCGGTGACCTCGTCGGCCCAGGAGTTATCCCTCGTTTGTCAGACACCCCGGGGCAGGCCGGGCATACCGGACACTGGGCCCTCGGTCACGACAACGACGATGTGTACGGCGCGCTCCTCGGCATGTCCACCGACGAGCGCCGTGCCCTCGCGGACCGCGGGGTGATCTAGGTGGGGTTTGGAAACTCTGTAGCTCTCAGAGCGACAATTCGTCCGAACTCCCACCGAGATGCGGCGGCGTGTCGTACAGGAAGCGGAAGACTTCGGGCCGTCGATCCTGTTGGATCGGCCAGGCGCGGCGGGCCTCGGGGATGGTCGACGTGTCGACCGTGTCGTGGAGGATGTGGCCCGCCTCATCCGCCGGGGCGATCGCCACGACCTTGCCGGTCGGTTCGATCACGCACGATTGCCCGAAGAACGTGATCGTCTGGCCATTCACGACCTCCGGCCCGCCCCGGTTCGCGGCAACCACCCAGCAACCGCTCTCCATCCCCCGGATCCGCAATTCCGGAACGAAGAGTTCCGATCGCCACCCGAACGACGAGACGACGACGATCACGACCTCGGCGCCCATGTGGGTGGCCGCCATCCAATGCTCGGAGAAGCTGCGGTCATAGCAGATGAGCACGGCAACCTTGAGACCGTTCAACTCGAAGATGCACGGCCCGGCCCCCGGCCCGTACCAGTGCTTCTCGTCGGTGGTGAGCGTCGGTGTCTCGACCTTCGGAATCGCCAGCTTGCGGAAGTAGGGCTGTGTCGAACCGTCGGGAAGCGTGCCCTGAACGAACGCGCCGGTCCCGTCGATGATCGGCGCCGCGTTGTAGTGCATCCCACCGTCGGTTCGTTCGTAGATGCCGAAGCACACTGCGGTGCCCGTCTCGGCCGCGACCTTGGCGAAGGCATCAGTTGTCGGGCCCGGCACCGTCTCTGCCCAGCTCCAGAACCGTTCGTCCTTGGATGTGGCGCAGAAGTACGGTGCCGTCGCCAGCTCGGGAAAGAGAACGAGGTCGGTCCCCTTCTCGGCTTCCTGTCGGAACGTGTCGAGCAGCGCCGACGTGTTTGCCGCAAGGTCTTCCGAACATGATCCGGACTGGACGACCGTTACCCGAAGTTGCTTGCCCGTTGACATGCCGGACAAGCGTAGTCACGAACGTGATTGGAATACATCAGAGGATTTCACTCGACCCGGGATTCGCTGACAGAATTGCCCGATGGCTGATTCCACGATGTCCTCAGACGTTCTCGGTTCCTCCGACGCCGCGGCCGGCGCCTCCATCAGCGAGACCATCGCCAACTTCGCCGCCGACCTCACCTTCGCCGACCTTCCGGCGAACGTCGTGGAGCGATCGAAGCTGTTCATCCTCGACTGTGTCGGCATCGCCTTCGCGTCAACGCGCTTCGAGTTCAGCCGCACCGCGCTCAGTGCGCTCACCGGATTCGGCAGCGAAGGGTCGGAGCCCGTCGTCGGCTTCCGCAACAGCCTGCCCATCCGCGACGCCGCGTTGATGAACGGCATCTTGATGCACGGCCTCGACTACGACGACACCCACGTCGCAGCGGTGTGTCACGCGTCGACGAGCGCCGTCCCGACAGCACTTGCCATGGCCAACGCCAAGGGCCTGCCCGGCCGCGATCTGCTCGTGGGCTACGTCCTCGCGGTCGAAGTGTCGGCACGCATCGGCATGGCCGCCAACGGCGGCTTCCACGAGGTCGGGTTCCATCCGACCGGCGTTGCCGGTGCATTCGGCTGCGCAACCGCCGCGGCGAAGATGGAAGGTCTGCCGGCAAAGCTCATTGCCTATGCCCAGGGCTTTGCCGGCTCCACTTCGGCCGGCCTGCTCGAGTTCCTCGATGACGGCTCGTGGACGAAACGGGCCCACCCTGGCTTGGCCGCATCGAACGCCATCACCGCTGCTGCCTTTGCCCGTCAGGGATTTCAAACGCCGCTGCGCGTCTACGAAGGTCGCTTCGGCTTCTTCAACACCCACCTGCAGAACAAGGTTCCCGACCTCGCGGCATGCACCGCCGGCCTGGGCGAGACCTGGGAGGTCTTGAACAACGCCGTGAAGCCCTTCCCGGTGTGTCACTTCACGCACGCCTTCGCCGATGCCGCAATGACCATCGTGAAGGGCAACGGCATTGCCCCGAGCGAGATCGCGAAGATCGACGCGTACATCCATCCGACTCCGGGGCAGGTCGTCTCGTACCCGGCCGAAAAGAAACTCCTGCCGAAAAGCGATTACGACGCGAAGTTCTCGCTGCCCTACATCGTGGCCGCCTCGATCGTGCGAGGGCAGTTCGGTCTTGCCGAGCTGGAGAACGACGCGATCGGCGATCGGGAGATCCTCGATCTCGCGGCCAAGGTCACGTGCTTCGACGATCCCGACTCCGGATTCCCCAAGCACTACAGCGGGGCGTTGGAGATCACGCTCCACGATGGCCGAGTGTTCGCCCATCGCGAGCAGGTCAACCGGGGGGCCGATGAGCGCCCGCTGAGCGCCGACGAGATCATCGTGAAGTTCCAGGACAACATGGGCACTGCGACCTCACGCGACATCACCCATCGCGTGCAGGACCTCGTCCTCGGCCTCGACACGATGGCCGACAGTCGAGTGCTCGGGCAGGCGCTGCGCGGATGAGCGTCCAGTTCGGGCTCTTCCTCACCAACCAGCATCCGGTCGGTACCGATCAGGTAAAGGCACTACGGGAGCAGATCCGCGTCGTTCATGCGGCCCGCGATCAGGGTTGGGACATGCTGTGGGCCGGACAGCATTTCCTCGCCGAAGGCATGACCCACATCCAGCCCCTTGCGTACCTCGCCCGGCTCGCTCCCGAGACGGGCGACATGCGTGTCGGGATCGGCATCAACCTGCTCTCGCTGCTCAATCCGCTTGAAGTGGCCGAGAACTACGCCGCCCTCGACGTCGTTCTCGAAGGTCGCCTGATCTACGGCGTCGGACTCGGGTACCGCGACAAGGAGTATCAGGCGTTCGGCCTGTCGAAGAAGGGCCAGGTTCATCGCCTCGAAGAGAACCTGCGCATCGTGACCGAGCTGTGGTCGGGCCGGGAAGTCCATGCCGATCTGCCGTGGTGTCAGCTCGACGGTGCATCGCTGACGTTCCTGCCGGTGCAGCGTCCGCGACCCGAGATCTGGATGGCTGCGAACTCCGACGCCGCCGTCGAGCGGGCCGCCCGGCTCACCGATGCGTGGATGATCAACCCACATGCGACAACCGAGACCGTGCTCCGCCAGATCGAACTCTTCAACGCGGCGGCCAATGCCTGCGGGAGAAGCGACGTCACCACGCTGCCGCTGATGCGCGAGGTCTTCTGCGCCCCGACGCGCGAAGAGGCGATCCGTCTGGCCGCGCCGTATCTGTCGGCGAAGTACAAGGTCTACGCGCAGTGGGGTCAGGACAAGGTCATGCCGGACAAGGACGACTTCGCCGCCGCATACGAGCAGCTGTCGGAGCAGCGATTCGTGGTCGGGTCGCCCGACGACGTGATCGCTGAGCTTGCGCCGTGGCGCGCCATCGGAGTGAACCAGTTCATCATCCGCACCCACTGGATCGGCATGCCCGTCGAGTCCACGTTGCAGTCCATCCGACTCATCAGTGAACACGTGATGCCCGCCCTCCGGGCGTGAGACCGGTCAGTATGAAACCGTATGGGTACTGACCGCACCGAAGAGGGCCAAGACGATCCCGCGACAACAGCCGAGGGGATCGGTCCGATGGCCATCGAGCGCATTCGGCCGGCGTACCGGCAGGTTGCGGACCAGCTTCGGACGAGCATCGTCACCGGTGTCCTGATTCCGGGACAACGCCTGCCCATCGAGCCCGAACTCGCGAAGGTGTTCGGCGTCAGTCGATCGACGATCCGCGAGGCTCTGGGGAACCTGACCTCCAGTGGTCTTGTGGTGACCCGTCGCGGAGTGAACGGCGGGACCTGGGTCGCCGTTCCCTCGACCGACCAGATCAAGGGTTACCTGACCGACTCGATCGGCATGATGATGCACGCGGAGACGCTCAGTGACGAAGGCATACTGGAAGCGCGCTTACTTCTTGAGGTTCCCGTCGCCGGTCTTGCTGCGCAACGGCGGAACGAAGACCAGCTCAAGCGACTCGGGGATGATGTCGTTCGGGGAAAGGCGTCGGAAGCCGAGCACCGGTCACGCGGGCGGTCGTTCCACCTCACGATGCTCGAGGCAGCCGGAAATCCTCTGCTCGACCTCATGGCCCGCCCGATCTTTGACGTGTTGACCACCCGTTTCGTGGCCCGCGCCTCCTCCCCGGCTTTCTGGAGGAAGGTCAACCACGAACACCGTCTCATCCATGAGGCAGTCCTTGCGGGAGATGCCAAGACCGCCGAGTTGACGATGCACGAGCACGTGCACCATCTCAACTCGGTATACCAGAAGATCGACCACTAGCCGGCCGCGTGCCGTCGTTTCCGAAAGCTTTCATGCGCCCGCTCGAAGACATCAGGATCATTGCCGTCGAACAGTTCGGGGCCGGTCCGTTCGGCACCGTCCATCTGGCCGATCTCGGCGCTGATGTCATCAAGATCGAAGATCCGAGGACGAACGGCGACGTCGGCCGATA